>CAYIOH010000234.1:0-6710 GCA_964364975.1 uncultured Bifidobacteriaceae bacterium | reverse complement strand
GTGCGTGGCCGAAGATCTTAAATGCGCGTGCCATTTTATCTGGAAAATGCGTATTTGCTCGACGAGGAAAAGCGAATCTGCAAGGACCCGGAAGCGGGGCTTGGACGGTCTGCCATCCAGTCGCTCCGGGCAATTCGCGACCGGATTCCCTTGGATGTGTTCGGTCTCGATTTCGACGTTGATGCAGATGGGCTACTGGTTTTTTACGAGGCCAATGCCACCATGAACTTGTTCTCTACCGCCAGAAAGGAGGTTCCAAATCCAAAAGAGGCGGATGATTGTTTGAAGCTGGCATTCCAGCGCTACTTTACGTCTCTGGTGGCTCGTCGCTGACGAAACGGGTGCGTAGCTTGCTATGCCGTGGCCTAACAAGTCGCGAGGCTGTGTGAAAAGTCGTGACGTGAATTTCGGTAACGTTCAAATTTTCGATATGGCGCGATTTGATGAAATGCCGAGGCCGGATTCGATGGTCCAAGCATGAGTTTTCACACAGTCTCTCGCCGGAGCCAACCACCGTTGGCGCTTGCGTTCTGCTGTCGCGGTTCGCGTCACAAGCCGGCGGTGGCTCAGCTCACCTCTGAGGTAATCCGACAAGCGGATTTTTAATTTTTCTTCGTGGGGGTTTTCCACGGACTCTTGCCCAGTTGCACCCGGTCGAACAGCCCCGCCTGCCTACGATCGCTTCTCGTCCGCGTCAATGAAGTCCACAAAGCCCTTGATGTCGTCGCGGTGCGCCATGCCGGCCTGTTCCTTGCGCATTTTCAATCGTGCCTGCATCGCGGCGTCATCGGCTTTGGGATAATCCAGCATGGACTGCGCGTGCGCGGCTTTTTCCGCAGCCGACTTCTTTACGTTCTGGCGTACCCAATCGCACACTTCGCCGTCGGTGACGGAATTCCTGACCACCTCGATCATTTGTTCCTGCGTGACGCCGGCGGCCTTGAGCCATTTTTCGTCGAAGCCTTTGCCGAAGTTGGGTTGGTAATCGGGATGCAGTTTGCCGGCCAGATGCAGCCGGATTTTGTCAATGTAACGCGGCAGGTGCATCCAGCCGTCCATCGTTTCGCGTGGACTGCGGGGGTAAATGATGTCGCTCATGCGCGGATGATTGGCAGCGGAGTGTCTTCTGTCAACTTTACCGTCAAATGCGCGGCGAGCAAACCTGGCAGTAAGCCCGGAACGCAGCCTTCAGGCTGCAGCAGTGTGAATTGCGAGTCGCCCGGCAGCGTAAACGCTGCGTTCCTTGCCGCACAACGCCTGCCGGTTCAGTCCCGTGCACTTCGCCGCATCTCGGCGCGAACGGTGCGGAGGTGGCCGTAGCCGACCAGCTTGCGCCGTTGCTCGTCCCAAAGCCGGAACGTGAAGGATTTGAAACTGGAAAACAGGGTGACAGGTTTCACGGTCTGAAACAGCGGCTCAGCCTCGTGGCATTTCTCCAGGTGATAATTCGGGATACGCGGGCTGAGATGATGGATGTGATGAAATCCAATGTTGCCGGAGAACCATTGCAACACTTTGGGAAGTTTGTAGAAAGAACTGCCTTTCAGCGCGGCTGCGGCGTAATCCCAATTCTCGCCGCGCTCCCAGTAAACGCCCTCAAACTGATGCTGCACGTAAAACAGCCACACACCCGCCGAACCGGCCACCATCAACACCGTCAATTGAATGATCAGGTACGCTTTGAGCCCGAATATCCAGATCAGCCCCACGGCCATCAGACCGACCGCCAGATTCGTCAGATACACCGAATAACGCTCGCGGAGCGGCGCCTTGGGTTTGGGAATCCGGTTGATCCCCAGAAACAGAATCATCGGCGCGATCACAAACAGAATGACCGGGTTGCGCGCCAGCCGATACGAGAACCGCTTCCAGCGCGACGACTCCAGGTATTCCTGGACCGTCAACGTCCACACATCGCCGGTGCCGCGCCGATCCAGATCGCCCGAACTTGAATGATGGATGGCATGTTCCCATCGCCAGTGAAGATAAGGCGTAAAGGTCAACAGGCCGGTGACGGCGCCCAAAACGTGATTGGCTCGCCGGGATTTGAAAAACGACCCGTGACCGCAGTCGTGGTGAATAATGAAGATCCTCACCATGAAGCCGCCCGCCAAAATCGCCAGCGGCACCACGAGCCAATACGACACCGGGAGACAGAGATACATCAAATACCAGAGCGCCGCATACGGCACGAGCGTGTTGACGATCTGCCAGACGCCGCGCGGGACTGACGGCTTCTGGTAGCGCGCCACGATCTCTTTCCAGCGCGAAGGGTCGGTCTGGCTTTTGCCTTTGGCCGAGGTTGAATCATTTGTCATAAAATCAAATCTGCGAATTACGGCTGCGTTTCAATGGAACACCTAAGAATGTCCGGTCAGTCTTCTCGGAAGAACCACGGTGGATGCAGAGTAGTGCATAATGCCGCCGCTGGCAACGTGCAAAGGGATAAATCTTCTTTTCACATCCATCGTTGCGTTTCGCCGGAACATTATCATGCAGTGCCGAAGAACAGCCTCGCGGCGCACTACGTGATGGCGGACGACAAACTGCGCATCCTGGCGGCGATGAAAACAATCTGGCGCGAGCGGTTGACGACCGTCTTCCCACGCCAAGGGCATTACGCACTCGACCCGAAAGCCATCGCCACCTATCCCCCGGCGGACATCACCGTTGAGCGCATCGGCGATCTGGTCAATTGCGACTTGCCCGCGTTCCTCGGCACTGACAAAGGCGCACATGAGATCGGGGGAAAAGCAAACACACCTTCAACTGCCAACAAACGTGGGTGAGGCGGCATTTGAACTGCCGCGCCCGGCGTCAAGCCGCTTGCAACTCACGCACGTGGCTGATGTCCCGTTTGCCGACGGGACGCAAATCGGACGCTTCGACGGTTGCCACCGCCACGGTTCTGCCGGCGAGCGTGACGAATTCGACCTCGTAAGCCGCGCCATCTTTGTGGATATGCACGACCGTGCCCACGTCGCCCGCCTCCAAACCTTCGGCGGGCAGATCGGACTTCAACACCACTCGTTCATGTTCTTTGATCATACGACCTCAAGCGGCAACGAGGTCCGCTTCCAGCGGGTTGCCTTTCTTGAACTTGCTCACGCCCATGACACTGAAACCGATGACATGACCCGCCGCATCCACGCGCTCCATCACAGCGGCATGTTTGGTTTCCTTCTCGTAACCGGCAGCGTCGGAAAAACGGACTTCAAGGAAATCCGCTTCCGCGTCGAACCAGACTTTTATTTTTTCGGCCATAAATCTTCTCCGGCTTTCGGTTTGTCGGTCAAATAAGCCGTGACCACAAACGCATCGTTCTCCGCATACTTAACCACAACACACAGCCATTTGCCACCCACAATCGTCTGCGCGTAAAACTCGTAAAACAGCCGCACTGCTGTGTCCGAACGCGAGCGCCGTACGAACTGGGGCTGGCGCAACACCCGCTCAATCTCCGCGCCCATCTCCTTCATTTCGGGATGCTCAAGAATGTGCGCCAGCCGTTCATCCGTGAGCTGCACTTGGTGGCCGAAGCAATCTTGCAGGGTTTTCATTTGGCGGCAGTTTGCACGAGGGCTTTTTCCTCCGGCGTCAGGCCGCAGAGCGCAGACACCAACTCATCAATCTCCCGCTCCGGCACGGTCGCTGATTGGGCGTTGGGCAATTTCATTCCGTCGCAACTTTTACGACGATGAACCTACAAAAGCCGGTGGAGGAAACGAAGCGGTAACTTCCACTCCTCCTCGGTTTCGGGAGCGCGGAATTTATTCCGCTTCAACGTGCGGTGTTCCAGTACACCCGGAAAAATCGGAGGCCGTTCGCAGTTCGGACGGTGAAGCGGCGTGAACGCTGCGCGCCGTTTCATTTCGCGCTGCCTTCCACAAGTTTGATTTCCCCCGGCGGACATCACCGTTGAGCGCATCGGCGAACTGGTCAATTTCGACTTGCCCGCGTTCCTCGACACAAAGAAGCTACCTGATGCTTAGAACGACAAGAACCCCGGCCCAGCTTCGTGAAGCATCGGAACATCTACACTATGAATTATGGATGTTCGTGACGCTTGCACGCGCATTGGCGACCGGAGCTTTTGGCCAAGGCGCCGTCAATAACGCTGTTCTCGAGTCCTTCACTGGCCACGCCCGCGTTCTCCTCGATTTCTTGTTTGCCGATAAACCAAGGTCAGACGACATGGTCGCGGAAGACTTCTTTGCCAAACCCGAAGAGTGGGCTGTACTTCGGGGCGTTATGCCTCCTGCCCTAGTGGAGGTCAATCGGCGTGTCGGAAAGGAGGTTGCACATTTGACTTACGCTCGCTTGGAGGTCACCCCAGAGGAGAAGAGTTGGCACTTTCTTGAAATCGCTTCGGCCATAGAGAATGTCATGGCTAGGTTTTGCAACCACGTCTCGCCTGAATATCTGGGGCCGCAATGGAAGCAGAAAGAGGAATAGCCCAGGTCACGTTGGTTCCGCTACAAATACGGCGTGAAGAGCCGCGCCACGCCGTCGCGCAATTTCACGGGCAGCGAGCGCCCGTCCACCTCTTCCAGTGTGACCGGCGTCGCCCCGCGCAGTTTGCTTTGCACCACCGCCTCCATCGCGCCCGCGAAGTCGCGTCCGTAACACTCGACGTTCAACTCGAAATTGAGCCGGAGGCTGCGCGGATCCCAGTTGGCGGAACCGAGGAACACCCAGTGGTTGTCCACGATCATCAGTTTGGAGTGGTCGAACGGCGGCGGCGTGAGCCAGAGGCGGCAACCGCGTTCGAGCACCTGCCACCACATCGCGCGCGACGCCCAATGCACGAACGGCAGGTTGTTTTTGCCCGGCAAAATGATGTCCACCTGCACGCCGCGCAGGGCGGCCAGGTTCAGCGCCGTGATGAGCGCCTGGTCCGGCAAAAAATACGGCGTGAGAATCCGCACCGAGGATTGCGCGCAGGACAACGCGCCGAGCAACGTCCAGCGCGCCTTGTCGTAATCCGCGTCCGGTCCGTCGGTGATGACCCGCGCAATAGCGTGCCCGCTTTCCTCGGGCTTGGGAAACCACGCGTCGCCCGCGAGGACTTCGTCGGTGGTGAACTCCCAATCGTTGGCGAAGGCTTCCTGCAATTGCGTCACGACCGGGCCGGCGATTTTGAAATGCAGGTCCTGCACAGGCCGGCGTGGTTGATCCGCCAGCACGTTGCCCGCGCGGATGTTGATGCCGCCGGTGAACCCAATCCGGCCATCGGCCACGAGGAGTTTCCGGTGGTTGTGGAGGTTCATGGTGGTGAGCCGCCACGGCGCAAGCGTGGGCAGAAAGCGCGCGACTGTCACCCCTGCCCTTTTCAATTTGCCCACGATCGAGGGCCAGGAATAACGCGCGCCCGCATCGTCAATCAGCACGCGCACCTGGACGCCGCGCTTCACGGCCCGGCCCAACACCTCGACGAATTGATTTCCGCTGCGGTCGTTGTCGAAGATGTAGGTCGCCAGTGAAATTGAGGCGGTGGCTGCCTCGATGGCGGCGAGCATCGCGGGATAGCTTTCGTCGCCGTTCACCAAGACTTGAATGTGGTTGCCCGCCACCAGCGGACGCGTCGCCACGCGATCCACGACGTGCGCCAGCATTCGCAAGTGTTCGGCTTCGAGCCGATGCGGTTCGCCCATGTCATCGGGAATCGGCTTCGGAATTCCATCACGCGACCCGCGGCCAATGCGCAACGATTGGGCGTGACGGCGAATGCGATTGACGCCAAGCGCAATGTAGAGGACCGGTCCCACGACCGGCAGCAGCCAGATGAATCCCAGCCACAACGCCGCCGCGCGCGAATCGCGCTTGTTGAGCACGGCGTGGATCGAGGCCAGCAGCGCAGCGAGAAAGCTGAAACCGGCGGCCAGGTGAGGCCAAAACTCCGCGAGATGGTCCAGCCAGTTCATCGTTGCCTTCCTTTATGCGGGATAAATGACGAGACGCAAGTTTCAATCGTGGGGCGTAATGCGGGATGGTGTGCGAGTTCCCAGTGCGCTTCGTACGGCGCGAAGCGTTTGGAGTGCGCCGTCTTTAGCGGCGCTTTGCCGGCGGTCGTAGTCAAGGGGACTTCATTCGGCCGTCGTTCAGAGGAAAAGCGGTGCTGAAGTCACCGCAGTCCAAACGCTCCGCGCCTGCCGGTGCCGACAGCTATCTGTTCACCGTTTTGGATCGCAAACTGGTAGGATTGATGATTTTCAAGCCTGCGGCGGAAGGCGGCGGATGAGTTCGAAGTTGCACAGGCGCACTTCGGGTTTGCCCGTGCTGCCCAGCACCAGCTTCTGTGCGGGATCGAAGGAGATCAGCAGATGGTCCGGCTTGGGGTTGAGGTCCTCAAAGCCTCGACGCGCCAGCCGGTCGGCTTTCTGTTGCATCAATTCCGCCAGCAACTGATCTGAAATCATACCTTCAGCCTTCGCGTGTTTGGCGTTGAAGGCTTGATAAAACTGGCCGTCCTGCGTGGCCAGCAATTCGTCCGGCCCGTTCCAGAATCCCCAAATGGTGATGTAGTCGCAACTGCTGGTAACCGCCGGCTCGCCGTCCGGGGTGCGCAAGTCGGCAAATGCGGTGTAACGACGGTCGTCCGACGGCTTGTGCGCGTTTCGCCGTGAGCGGCGCGTCATGTAGATGGCGCGCGGGTAGACCGTCTTCACGCCCTGGCGGGTGAGTTCGAGCGCAAAGGCAAATTCCTCGAA
>CAYIOH010000233.1:0-6731 GCA_964364975.1 uncultured Bifidobacteriaceae bacterium | reverse complement strand
TGCGGGAACGATTGATGAAAGTGCCCGGCGTGCGCCAGGTGGTGGTGGAGCAGACCTGGGAGCCAGGCTGGAGTTCCAATCAACTGACGAACGAGGGGCGCAGAAAGTTCGGGTTGTGAGATCGGTGCCATTGGAAGCGGCGCAACATCGCACTCATCCTCCTGGTTCTCGCACCAAGATTTCCCGTGTCATTCACATTGAAGCCAGCCAAGGAGTTGGTATGATCCCGCAAGCGCAAATCAAATGCCCAAGAAAACCAGACAAATCACTAGAGCCAAACGTCACCAAAGCGGCGTTGCCGCACTGCATGAAGACGCGCCATCGTATCGCGCCAATGGCGATTCTTCGCGGCGCGGGCGGACAGCGCCACCGCCAGTCGCCCGCCTCACGGAGAAAAAGAAACTCATCCCGTTCGGTTGGTATGGCGGAAAATTCTCGCATCTCGATTGGTTGCTTCCGCTGCTTCCCGACTGTCATCATTACTGCGAGCCGTTCGCCGGGTCGGGCGCGGTGCTCCTCAACCGTGACCCGTCGCCGGTGGAAACTTTCAACGACCTCGACGGCGAAGTGGTGAATTTCTTCCGCGTTCTCCGCGAAGAAAAGGCACGGATGGTTGAAGCCATTGGGTTGACTCCGTTCGCGCGCGAAGAATTTGCTCTTGCATGTGAAATCAGCCCCGACTTGTCGGCGTTGGAACGCGCCCGCCGTTTCTACGTTCGCGCCCGTCAGGTACGCACGGGTCTCGCGCAGACGGCTTCCATCGGTCGGTGGGCGAACTGCAAAAACACCAGTCGCGCCGGCATGAGCGGCGTCATCAGCCGGTGGCTTGGCGCGGTGGAAGATTTGCCCGCGGTGGCCGAGCGGTTGCTCCGCGTCCAAATCGAAAACCGTCCGGCTGCGGACGTGATTCGCCTCTACGATGCGCCAACCACGTTGTTCTATTGCGACCCGCCTTACGTTCACTCAACGCGCGGCGACTCGAAAGCTTACGGATTTGAAATGACCGACGCGCAGCATCGCGAGCTCGCGGAAGTGTTGAATTCGGTTCAAGGCATGGTCGCGCTGTCGAATTATCAGGCGAAAATCCTCGAAAAACTTTATCCCGCATCGAAGTGGCACAAGACGGTTTCGCCCGCGCGGACAAACCATTCCACGAAGGACAAGCGCGTGGAAGTGCTTTGGACAAACTACGACCCACACAAAATCAAACGCAACGGCAGGCATTCCAATGGAGAATTGTTCCCCACTGCTTGAGGCTTCGCTGAAGCGCGCCCAGAAGAATCCCGGCCATTCCTTCATCCACGATGAGGAGATTGCGGCGCGGGTCATTTCGGTGGTGAATTGTCCGAGCAATCGCGCCGGGGTGCGGCTGCTCATGGCTTGCATGTTGGCGAAGGTGCATCGGCCGGAAATCGACCCACGCAAGCCTTACACGAAAATCGGCAGCAAGGATTGTTTCTCCGGTCGCAGTTACGACGAACAATTCATCGGCGACTTCGTCACGCGCCACAATCTTCCCTGCAACTCAACCACCGCGTTTCTCACACCGACGCTGCGGAACATGGACCAAACGCTCGCGACCAAAGTTGTTTTGGTGGGGCGTCCGGCGGTGATGTATCAAGAAGCGTTGCGGCTCTTGGATGATGTGCGTGCCGCACGAGTTTCGGCAAAAGATGTCCTCGATGAGTCCATTCGATTGTTGCTGCTCGAACGTGACGCGCGGCAAGTTCGCCTGAAGACTTTGCTTTCGGGCGTTGGCCGTGCGGCCGGCGCGCTTCCGTTGTCATCCGAGGACACGGTGAATTTGATTGAGCAGCATCTGCGCTGCAAAGGTTCGAGTCGTCTGCTGGTATTGATCGTTGCCGCCGCCTACGAAGCCGCGAAAACGCGACTCGGCGAGCGCGTGCTCAATCTCACCGCTCACAATGCCGCCGACGAACAAACCGGCGCGGTGGGCGACATTCAAATCACAGTGCTGGGCGACGACAAAGTAGTGACGAGCTATGAGATGAAGAACAAGGCTGTGCAGCACAGCGACATTGACCGCGCGCTCCAGAAAATTGCCGCCCAAGGGAAACACGTTCAGAACTACATCTTCATTTCAACCGAGCCTGTGGCGGACGACATTCGCGAATATGCCCGCTCCAAGTATGACGAAACGGGCGGTGTCGAAATCGCGATTCTCGATTGCATCGGATTCTTGCGCCACTTCCTGCATCTGTTTCATCGCCTGCGGAAAGACTTTCTCGACCAATACCAAGTCATAGTTCTTCGCGAGCCTGACAGCGCGGTTAGTCAGGCTTTGAAGGAGGCATTTCTCGCTTTACGACAAGCGGCGGAGAGTGCCGATTGAATCCGACTTTACCTGCTGCGGCTGGCGATTGATAGAAGGTAAATCCCGGTTTCCCGGCTGGTGTTTGCACACGGCCACCATGCGAGTCGTAACACTTCAAACCGTACCACTACCGGGAGCCGGGTTGGACTTCCAACCAACTGACGAATGAGGGGCGCAGAAAGTTCGGGTTGTTGTGATTGGATCGCGCGACTACGGTGGCGCAACGTCGCACTCCTCCTCGTTCTCGTCCTCGTCCTCGATTTTTCTCGGGGATTCGAGAGGACGAGGAGGAAGTTCATCATCGGCCACGGCGCGTATCTGCAGGGCGCGGGCGGTGGGCAATAGTCAACTCCGCCCACGCTTCGCAACGACTCACTTGGCTCAGGGCAAGGTGACAAATCTAAAGTGGACTTTAGAAAAGGGCGACATAACTTAAGCCCATGTTTGACCGATGGTATGCCAGTGAATTGCAGGCGAAGCTAAACCGCCCCTACGTACACCTCCTGTTCGGCGCGCGGCAGACCGGCAAATCCACGCTGCTGAACCAGTTGCTGCCCGAAGATACCCTGCGTTTCAATCTGGCGGATCCGCACGAACGATCGCGGCAACTAGCCAATCCCGGTGAATTCGCCCAAGCCTGTCGCGGCCTGCCGGCGAACCGTAAGAGCCAGTTCGTTTTCGTGGACGAGGCGCAATCCGTGCCGGCTATTTTTGACGCGGTGCAATCCCTCTATGACGCGGACAAGACTCGGTGGCGCTTTGTCCTGTGCGGGAGTTCGGCGAGAAAGTTGCGGATGACCGGCACGAATTTGCTGCCGGGCCGCAGCCTGTTGCATCACCTTTATCCACTGACGCTGGCTGAACATCCCGCCAAGGCAGACAAGATTCCTCGCGCGATTTCGCCGCTGCCATTTCCGTGGAGCGGCGGCCCGGCGGCCAAGAATCCGTTCCCCGCCTGGAATTTGCTGACGCGGCTGGCGTATGGCGCGTTGCCGGGCATCGTGGCCGCGGACGCGCAGGACCGGCCAGGGCTGTTGAAGGCTTATGCGTTCGTGCATCTGGAGGAGGAGATTCGCCGCGAGGCGCTGGTGAAAGACTGGGGCGCGTTTGTGCGCTTCCTGCAACTGGCCGCGGCGGAGTCGGGCCAGATGCTGAACTTCGCGAACATTTCCCAGGAAACGGGCATCTCGCAACCGACGGTGAAGGGCTATTACCAATTGCTCGAAGACATGTTCGTGGGCATCCGCGTGTCCGCCTACGCGAAAAGTCCGCGCAAGAACCTGCTTTCGACGCCGAAATTTTTGTTCTTCGACCTGGGCGTGCGGCATGCGGCGGCGGGATTGAACCCCTCGCCGGAACTGGTGAAGGCGAACCCCGGCCCGATGTTGGAACAGTGGGTGGGCATTGAACTGTGGCATCGCTTGCAATATCTGGGCGAGGGCAGATTGTATCATCAACGGACGCGCGCGGGCGCAGAGGTGGATTTCATTATTGAACACGGGGGGAAGTTGACGCCCATCGAAGTCAAGTGGACGGAGAATCCCACGCTGAATGATGCGCGGCATCTGCTGACGTTCCTGGAGGAAAAGTCCAAGGAGGCGGCGCGCGGTTATGTGATCTGCCGTTGCCCGCGTCCACTGCAATTGCACGAGAAGATCACGGCGCTCCCGTGGTTTTGCTTGTGAATCCAAACCATGAACGCAACTTCACCGTTCATAAAGATCGTCGGCTTTCTGCTGGCGGCCGTCCCACTCGCTCAAGCGCTCGAACGGCCGGGCGTCGAGTTCAAGATCTTCCAGTTCCCACCCGATCAAATCCCGCGCATTGACGGTCAGACCGATGATTGGGCAATGGTGCCAAAGGATTACATCATCGGCATGGACCAGCTCGCCGACACCGTGCGCGGGCATGGGACAAACTACAATCGCACCAACCTCGACGTTCAGGTGCGCGTGGGTTGGGTCAAAGGCCTGAACCAGCTCTACTTTCTTTATGAGGCGTCCGATGATTACTGGGACTTTGCCCGGACGGACTTGCACAACGACATTTTCGAGGTGGTGGTGGACGGCGACTTGTCCGGCGGGCCGCTCATCAAACACATGCACCCGCATTTCAAGGACCGGCCGGCGGAAACTCACTTCAGCTTTCACGGTGTGCACGCGCAGAACTACCACATCTTCACGCCCGCGGAAGGCAAGGACTGGGCGATGGTCTGGGGCTGCCAGCCGTGGATCAAAGAGCTGCCCTACGCCAACGCCGCGCAACGCTACAATTTTCGCCCCGGCCAGAGCGGCAAGCTGGTGCTGGAATTCTGGATCACGCCCTTTGACTACGCGCCCGCCGAGGGGCCGAAGCGCGCGGTCGTGACCCAGCTCAAAGAAAATGCCATCGTCGGTTTGTCGTGGGCGGTGCTCGATTACGACGACGAGAAAGCCGAGAACTACAAAGCGTTTTGGAATCTCTCGCACAAAACGACGATGTACGGCAACGCGTCCGACCTTTGCGCGTTTCGCCTCATGCCGCTCGAGCCAAGCTTGCGCAAGCCCATTGATGCGCGGTGGTCGTTTCAAGTCGTGGACCCCGCGCGGCGATTGGTCGCGTTTCGCGATGAATCGTCGGGCGAGATCACCTCATGGAAATGGGACTTTGGCGATGGCCAGACGGCGATTGAACGCCATCCGCAGCATCGCTACGAAAAGGGCGGCGAGTTCACGGTCACGCTTTGGATCGAAGGCCCGGCGGGCAAATCGCGGCGCGCGAAAGTTTGGGATTTGTTTTTGAAATGAGAGTGCATGGACAACAAAGATTTGGAGAGGATGGGGGTGGTCTTGTTGACCAGTTCCTGCGTCCGCAATTTCATGATCTCGCTCTTGCTCACGTCCACCTCGCCATGACGGGCGCACGGGCGAGCACGAACACGGTATCTTCGATCGCGGTTTCGGCCACCGACTTGGCATCGGCAGCGCCGCCGGTGGCGGCATCGGCTTGGGCGGCTTTGCGGTGATCGATTTCCAATCTCAAAACGCGAAAGGCGAACGGGAAACCGTTCGCCATTTTGTTTCAATGTAATTGGTTAATACGCTTCACGGCGGCGGAACACCGGCGAGTTCTTCAACGAGCCTGCAAAGCGCGCTCACCTGCGCTGCGTTGATTTCCCCTTCCTTCAAAGCCAAAAGCAGCCGCGATGGCTTGCGATGGTCTTTGTCTGGAACTGCGAAGCCGAGAAACTTTTCGAGGTCGTCGGGGAAGACGTGAATCTTCTGCGTCAACTGATTCCGCTTATCTTGAATCAGCTTGTTCACGCCTTCGTGAAACACTTTGTCGTCCCCTGTTTTGGTCGGGTCGGCGTCATGAAGGACGGAATGCTCAATCTTGAGTTCGCCCAAAAGGTTCATAAAGCGGTGGATGTTGAACTTTCCCATTGCGTCCAGGACGAACAATCCGCCGGCAGGCGTTCGTATTTTACCCGTTTGAATCAGGTATGCCCTGCATGTCGCCATACATGCCCACGGTCGCCTGCATAACACGCTCGATCTGCTCGTCGCGCTTGGCCCATTGCTTGGTGATTGCCTTCTTCTCTTTTTCGAGGTCCTCCTTCATGTTTGAAAACGCTTCGACGATGGCCTGCACACGCTGACGGAAGCGAGGGCCAGTCAAATACTGGTAAACGAGCTCCATTTTGGTTTGTTGCCCCTCGGAAGCCTGGCGTGCCATTGAAACTTCGATGAGCGTGTGGCGGATGGCCACGGCGACCGGAAGGGCGGCCGGTGGGTGAGTCACGTAAACGTTTTCAATCAGGTCGAACGACTCTACACCGTCGGGCAATGCGCGGCTGACGATTACCGCCGCGTCAGCCTTTGCGGATCGTTGGTCGCCGCGAAGCTTGGCGAGCCAACCGTCACTCCAGTTCTTGGTTCGTTTGGATTCCCACAGAATCGTCCCACAGATTTGGCCAAGCGGGCCAATGACGCGATGCAACACATCGCCGCCGTATTCGCCTTTTGGAACTGGCTCGATCGTGTCCCGGGGGAATTTCGTGCGCAATAGCGTTTCAAGCTCCAATTCTTGGACTTCACCCTGGAGTTGTTGCGACCCCTGTTCGGCTTTGCGTCTGAGCTCCTCGATTTGTTTTTGCATCGCAGAGATGGTCTGTTCCTTTTCTGCGACTTTGAGCTTCAATTCATCTTCTGCTTCCTTCTTCGCTTGCTGGCGGGTGACAGCCAAACCTGCTTGAATCCGCTTTTCAACCGTGAGATCGAGTTCACGCTTCGCATCGTCAAGCTCACGTTGTTTCTTCAGGAGGTCCGCTTGGGCTTTTTGCGCCTCCGTCAGCTTCTCGTCCTTCTGTTTCAGAATTTCTTGGAGGTCGGAGATTTCTTTTGTCTTCTGGTTCAGA
>CAYIOH010000232.1:0-6738 GCA_964364975.1 uncultured Bifidobacteriaceae bacterium | reverse complement strand
CGCTCAAGTGCGATGAAAAACCTTTTGGGACAGTTTCACTCCGTGCGCGCCGTTCTGCGGGGGCGAGACAACCTGCGGCGCGCACGGAGTGACGCGCCCCACCTTGCAGTTCATCGGCGCAAAGTTGGGTGGTTTTGTTTTCGTTTGTTCGGTGATTTCATGGTTTAACTTGGTCTTAATATTTGCATGGAAAGTTTTCTCATCAAGGGCGGCGTGCCGTTGCACGGCGAGGTGACGATCAGCGGCTCCAAGAACGCCGCGTTGCCGATCATGGCGGCCACGCTACTCACCTCCGAGCCGTGCGTGATCCGGTGTGTGCCGAACCTCAGCGACGTGCGATTCATGGGACGGATTCTCACCTGGCTCGGCGCGAAGGTTGCGATTGAGGCTGGCACGGTGCGGGTGCAGGCAAAAAAGATCAAAGGCCAGGGCGATTACGATCTCGTCCGCAAAATGCGCGGCTCGATTTGCATCATGGGGCCGCTGCTAGGGCGGTTGAAGCAGGCCCGCGTGTCGTTGCCCGGCGGTTGCACCATCGGCCCGCGGCCCATCAATCTGCATTTGAAAGGATTTGAGGCCCTCGGCGCGAAGATCACGATCGAAGCCGGCTACGTGCAGGCGGCGGCTAGGCGGCTGTCCGGCTCGGCGATGTTTTTGGGCGGTCGCGCGGGTTCCACCGTGCTCGGCACGGCAAACGTGATGATGGCCGCCGCGCTGGCCGAGGGCGTAACGGTCATCGAAAGCGCCGCATGCGAACCGGAGGTGGTGGACCTCGCGAAATTCCTGAATGCAATGGGCGCGAAAATTTCCGGCGCGGGCAGCCCGACGATTACGATCACCGGCGTGAAACAATTGCACGGCGCGGAGCATGAGGTGATTCCCGACCGCATCGAGGCCGCGACCTATGCCATCGCCGCCGCGGCGACGAATGGCGAGGTGACCATCAAGGGCGCGCGGGCGGACCATCTGCACGCGGTGATTGACAAGTTGCACGAGGCCGGCGTGGCGGTGAAGTGCCAGGGCACGAACCTGGTCGTGCGCCGCAAAGGCCGGCTCAAATCGTCAGACGTGACCACGCTGCCTTACTCGGGCTTCCCGACGGACGTGCAGGCGCAGATGATGGCGCTCATGACACTCGCGCCCGGCATCAGCATCATCACGGAACGGATTTTTGAATCGCGCTTCATGCACGTGAGCGAGCTGGCGCGGTTGGGCGCGGACATTGAAATTGAAGGGCCGAGCGCGATCGTGAAGGGTGGGCGGCCGTTGAGTGGCGCGCCGGTGATGGCGAGTGATTTGCGCGCGTCGGCCGCGCTGGTCGTGGCGGGGTTGGCGGCCAATGGCACCACGCAGGTCAATCGCGTCTATCACATTGACCGCGGTTACGAGAACATTGACGGGAAGCTGCGTCAGTTGGGTGCGCGCATCCAACGAGTTGAGGAATCATGACGAAGCTCATCACGGCCTTCATCATCATCGCGGTCTGCTACTGCGGGTACCATTTGTTCGTTTACTGGGAATCCGTGAAGAACGAAGAGGAGAACCGGCAAAAGCAAGCCGCCAGCCTGGCAATCCAGGGCGAAAGCCTGCCCGGAATGCCTTCCCAACTGAACGAAAGCCTGCGGGCGGCACAGCGGCAAGGCCACGCAGCGATGCGCGAATGGCTAAAAACTTATGGTCCGTCGGTGCTAGACCCGCGCAAGGCGTGGATCGAAATAGACTTTTGCGTGGCTATCGCGCGTGATGACCCGTCCGAGGCCCGGCGCATTTTCAAGTCGGTGAAGGACCGCACGCCGCCTTCCTCGCCAGTCTGGCCCCGGGTGAAGCAGCTTGAGAAATCCTACGAGTGAGGGCGGCGATGAGGCAACTCGCCAATCATGTGTGTAAATTTTTTGCTGGTTTCGTTGCCGACACGGATTTATGCTGCGCGAGTAGTCGAAACCCATACACCTATGGACATCATCTTCAATTGCCCCAAATGTGAACAGGAACTGGCAGTGGACAGTTCCGGCGCCGGCTCGGAAATCACTTGTCCGTCGTGCGGCGAAAGAATTGTCATCCCGCGAGCGCCGGCACCGGCAGGATACGCCGGGCCGCCCGGCGAACATGACCCGACGCACCCGATCAACCCCATCGCGTCCTCCGCCGCCGCCAAGATCGAGATGCACCTCAAGGTGCCCCTCCACTCCAAGCCCGCCGAGGCTCTCATCGAAAAACCCAAGGCGCCGCTCGAAGTCGCCGCGAAAGAGTCAGACAAGAAAATGCGGGTCCATACGATCCGCCACACCGACTGCATCGAAGTGGGCCGCGACAAATTCGACGAAGTGGTCACGAATTTCCTGGTGAAAGTCGGCGAGGCCAACGTCATCAGCATCAGCCCGCTCACCTACACCCACTTGGACATCGGCACGCAAAAACTTTTGACCGACTACGCCGTGATGATCGTGTATCGCGGGTGACCGTGGGCAACCCCATCCCGGCCGTTTTGAACTCATGCGTCCGT
The DNA here is from genome assembly GCA_964364975.1 of uncultured Bifidobacteriaceae bacterium. Taxonomy (GTDB): domain Bacteria; phylum Verrucomicrobiota; class Verrucomicrobiia; order Limisphaerales; family JADLHS01; genus JALOTT01. The sequence continues at coordinate 4,235 of CAYIOH010000232.1, read as the reverse complement.
CCTGTTTTCGGTTGATCCTGCCCATTGTGGTGCTGCTTGGCGCGGCGATCGTTCCCGGACGGGGCGCCGAACGGCGCGAGTGGGTCACACTCACCAATTGTCAGTTAATCGCCAGCGATTACAACGACGGCGACAGCTTTCACATTCGCAGCGGCACCAACGAGTTCCTGGTTCGCCTCTACTTTGTGGACGCACCGGAAACCAACCTGCGTTACGCGGAACGGACCCGCGAGCAGGCCGAGTATTTCGGCGTTACGCTCGACGAGACGCTCAAAGCCGGCGCCCAGGCGCGCGACGCGGTGCGCGATTTATTGCGAGAACCGTTTGTCGTACAGACGCGGTGGGCGCACGCGGGTGGGCGCTCCAAGACCCCGCGATATTACTGCTTCGTCGAGGTTGGAGGCAAAAACCTCGCGGAAGTGCTGGTTGCGCGCGGCCTCGCGCGCACCAAAGGAGTCACCGCCACTTTGCCCGACGGCGGGAAGTCGAAGGCCTTTGCGGAAAAACTGCAAGCGCTGGAGGCGGAAGCGCGCCAGAAGCGACTCGGCGCCTGGGCCACTGCGCCCGGGAAGAAACCCGAAGCCTTGACCCAATAACGCGGCGCAACCCTGCGGCGCGACGCGGTTCACCCGTCTTGACTTGCCTTCTGCGCGTCGCTAACGTCGGTCTATGAATCGTCGCCTCGCTTTTCTCTTCGTGATCACGGCGTGCGTTGCGCTGGTTCCGTTCCGCGCGCCGGCGCCGCTGGTTTACACGCCAGGGGAAGGCTGGACTTATGAGCCGGTCGGGGGCGAAGGCAAGTGGCGCCGCACGCGCGCCAAGGACCAGATGGACGTGGCCCAGGCCGCATTCGAAAAACAGGACTACAACCTTACACTCAAAGCCGCGCGTTACCTGGTCAAGACCTGGCCGTTGTCCGATTACGCCCCCCGTGCGCAATATCTCGTTGGCCGTTGCTATGAAGCGAAACACAACGACGAGAAGGCGTTCAGCCAGTATCAGAAAATCCTGGAAAAATATCCGAAGAGCGAGAACGTGAAGGAAGTGCTCCAGCGCCAGTACGGAATCGCGGGGCGGTTTCTCAAGGGCCAGCGGTTCAAGCTGTGGGGCTACATTCCGGCTTTTCGCTCGATGGATCGCACCGCGGACATGTTTGACAAGATCGTGAAGAACGGTCCGTACGGTGACGTGGCCCCGCACGCACAGTTGCGCATCGGCGCGGCGCGGGAGAAGCAATCCCACTACCCGGAGGCGATCAAGGCTTATGAGAGCGCGGCGGATCGTTACCACGATCGGCCGCAAATTGCGGCGGACGCGATCTACCGCGCGGGCATCGCCTACCAGAAGCAGGCCAAGACCGCCGAGTACGACCAGAGCATGGCGGGCCAGGCCATCGCCCAGTTCACCGATTTTGTGACGCTCTACCCGGACGACCGGCGGGTGCCGGAAGCGCAACAAATCATGACTTCGCTCAAAGCCGAGCAGGCGCGTGGCAATTTTGAAACCGCGAAATATTACGAGAAGCGCAGCAAATGGAGCGGGGCGCTGGTCTATTACAACGAAGTGGTGCTGCACGATCCCAATTCGGCATTTGCGGCCGAAGCGCGCAAGCGCATTGACACCATCAAGCGGCGCACGCAGACCGCCCGCAAGTGATATGCGCTCCCTCCGATTGTTGTTGATTGGCTGCGTGGCCGTTGCGATGAGTGGTTGTGCCGGCTACCGGCTCGGGCCGTCCAACGGGCAGACCGTCGGCGAGAAGACGGTTCAAGTCACTCCTTTCACCAACCACACGCCGGAACCACGCCTCGGCGACGCCGTCACGGAGCAGCTACGCAAGCAACTGCAGCGTGACGGCACTTACCGGCTGGCCACCCACGATGCCGGCGACATCGTGATCAGCGGCACTCTCACGCGATACTACCGGCATGAACTGAGCTTCGTACCCAACGACATCGCCACGGCGCGCGATTATCGCGTGCGGTTGACCGCCCAGGTCACGGCACGGGAGCGGAGCACGGGCAAGGTGCTGTTTGACCAACCCGTGACGGGCTTCACGCTCATCCGCGTCGGCTCGGATTTGACGAGCACGGAACGCCAGGCGCTGCCGCTGCTGGCTGGCGATTTGGCCAGGCAAATCACCGCGCTCCTGGCGGACGGCAGTTGGTAGGCGCACCGCCGGTTTTTCCGGTTTCGCGTGCCATCAGCCGGCTTTAAGATCAGGATTCAATAAGCCTTGCATGCCGTGACGAATTGGGTTGCAATGTCCCCGTCGCTTCAAACCAACCAATAAACCATAACTGAACTGATATGAAGAAAAACATTCTAAAAATCGCAGTATTCAGCCTGCTCGCAGCGGCGATTGCCATGGTTCCGACGCAGACTTTGGCCCAGGAAAAGCAGGAAAAATCAGCGGCAGAGAAAAAGAACACGCCGAAGGGCGACCGCGGCCCGTTCCGCGGCAAAGTGGGCGCTGTGGACAAGCAGGCCAAGACGATCAAGGTTGGCGAGCGCACGTTCCAAATCACGTCGGACACAAAGATCAATAAGGACGGCAAGCCAGCCACACTGGATGCTGGCGTAGTGGGCGAGCCGGTCAGCGGTTATTTCATCAAGGGTGACGATGGTAAACTCGTCGCGAAGACGGTGAATCTTGGTTTGAAGCCGCACGGCGAAGCCAAAGGCGCAGGGAAGAAGGAGAAGGAAGAGAAATAATCACCAGTCCACAATCACTTCAGGGCAGGCGCAAGCCTGCCCTTTTGTTTTCGCCAGCCTTATCGCCGCCACCAACTGGTCTTGCTCTTGGGATTGAGCTGGTCCTGTTGGGCGTATTGCTGGATGAGCAGTTTGCTGCGGGCTGCGTGCAGCACCATGATGAATTCATCATAGCTCAAGAACCGCTCGCCGGGGTTCTTGGCCATGACCTTGACCAGCGCATCGCTGGTGGGCTGCGTGATCTCCGGCAGAACCAGATTGGGCGGCGTTAACAGCGTATGCACGTGCGCGCCCACCAATTCCTCGACAGTGGGCGCATCAAACGGCACGTGGCCGGTCAAGGCGTGATACAGTGTGGCCCCAAGGCTGTACATGTCCGAGAGAAAGGTTTCCTTCTCGCGCTTGATCTTTTCCGGCGCCACGTAATAGGGTGTGCCTTCGGTCACCGACGCCGATTCCGGTTCGGCCTCAACGCTGCGGGCCAGGCCGAAATCCACCAGCTTGGGTATGTTGTCGCTGTCGAAAAGGATGTTGCCGGGTTTGATGTCGCGATGGAGCAGGTTGTGTTTCAATGCCAGGTCCAGCGCCGAGCTGATCGCGATGCCGATGTCCAAAACCGCCAATTCCTGGACCCGCCCCTGCTTTTCAATGCGACCGTCGAGACTGCCGTGGTCGGCGAGTTCCATGACCAGATACGATTGGCCGTCAAACTCGTCGTAGGTGTAGATGTGGATGATGTTGGTGTGGTTGAGCTGGGCGCAGGCGCGGGCCTCGCGATAAAAGTTGTCCAGCGCCACCGGGTCATCCAACAAATTCTTTTTCATCAGCTTCACGGCGACCAACCGTTCCAATACCGTGTCGAAGGCGCGATAGACCGTCCCGTTGCCGCCCGAGGCAATGACGCTGCGCAATTCGAACTGCCGCAGCAGCATGGGCATCATGATGGGATGCCCGCATTTGCTGCAGGGCACCTTGGCCAGCGGCGCCAGATCGCCCGGGATAAAGACCTTGGTGTCACACCAACTGCAGGTGACCATCTTCAGTGGTTTGTCGGACGCGCTCATGGCTGGGAATCTGTCGCTACGACAAGTTGCGCGCGCTGACGGTCGTTGGCAAGCGGCCTTTTTGAGGATCGTTTTTTAGGATCGCCCCCGGTTTCCACTTGCGCCCAATTCTCGCGCCATCCACTGTTTTCAATCACCAGCGCAGAACGAGCCGCGCGCGGCAGCCACGTGAATAATAGTACCGGATCCAGCACCCTGGCGGTTGAAACGACCCCGGCTGAAGTTAAACAGGCCGCTTCCAGCCCCATCCCTCCGCAACTCCGGCTTGCCTCGATGGATGCCTATCGCGGCTTCGTGATGCTCCTGATGATGGCGGAAGTATTGCATCTGGGTGCCGTGTCACGGGCGCTGCCCGAGTCACAAGTGTGGGAACTCCTTGCCGACCAACAGAGCCACGCGGACTGGGTGGGTTGCTCGCTGCACGATCTCATCCAACCTTCGTTCTCGTTTCTGGTC
>CAYIOH010000231.1:0-6744 GCA_964364975.1 uncultured Bifidobacteriaceae bacterium | reverse complement strand
TAACGGCTCACGACAATTCCCGGCAACGTCCCGCGCATCGGCAATTTCCCGCCCGGCTGCCGCTTCGCCCCGCGCTGTCCGATTGCGAAGCTGGAATGTTCCAACACCATTCCCGAACTGGTCGAAGTCGAACCGCAGCGCTGGGTGCGGTGTCCGTTTTGGAAATGAATTTAATCTCCGATGAACATGGCTTGGAATCCAAATGAAAACTCTTAAGATTGACAAACGATTTGTCCTGACTGCGATTCTGATTCTTGCCGCTGACGCTCTCATAAATCTGAAAGTGCATTTTCCCGTTAAGCACGGGCCTTCGCCGCGCCAAAGTGGCTTCGGCCACGCAGGCGGGGTGTTCAGCCGTGTGCGCGCAACCGCCGGTTGACGTTTACCGCATCGTAGGCTTAATGTTTCGCCATGAGCACGGTAGCTGAAATCAAGGCTGCGATTGACCAGCTCTCGCCGCAGGAACAAGACGAAGTGAAGGGCTATTTGCGTCAGCGTATAGCCGAAGATTGGAATCAGCCATTGCCGCAGGACGAAACGCCGCCGCACGTCCGCGAAAAATTGGCAGAAGCCGCGCAAGGACGATTTCAACCGGGCAAGGCGCGGAAGCTCCGCTAGGAGCGACATCTTTGTAGACAATTTCCCAAATCATAAAAGCTCCGTCGGAGCGGCATATCGAAGTCCACGGAATATGCCGCTCCGACGGAGCTTTATCATTTTGGCGATTTGCGGCTATAAAGATTGCGCTCCTACGGAGCTTCATTTTGAATCAATCATTCGCAATTCAATGAGCGCCCTACTGCTCGAAGTCCAAAACCTGAAAGTCCATTTCCCGGTGAAGCACGGGGTGTTCAGCCGCGTGCGCGCGCACGTGAAGGCGGTGGACGACGTGAGCTTCAGCATCGCGCCGGGCGAAACGCTGGGGCTGGTGGGCGAGAGCGGTTGTGGCAAGACGACGTTGGGCCGCGCCATCGTGCGGCTGGTCGAGCCGACGGCGGGGAGCGTTTTGTTCGAGGGCGAAGACCTCGCGCGGATGAGCGGGGCGGCGTTGCGCACGCGGCGACGCAAGTTGCAGATAATTTTTCAAGACCCTTACGGCTCGCTAAATCCGCGCATGACGGTGGAGGATATCATCGGCGAGGCGCTGGACATTCACGGGCTGGCGGACGGCAAGCCGGCGCGACGGGCGCGCGTGGCAGAGTTGCTCAAGGCGGTGGGGTTGGACGCGGCTCATGCACAGCGGTATCCGCACGAGTTCAGCGGCGGGCAACGGCAGCGCATCGGCATCGCGCGCGCGCTGGCGGTCGAGCCGAAACTCATCGTGTGCGACGAACCGGTGAGCGCGCTGGACGTATCGGTGCAGGCGCAAATCATCAACCTGCTCCAGGATTTGCAACAGCAGCATGGCATCGCCTATCTGTTCATCGCGCATGATCTCGCGGTGGTGGAACACATCAGCCATCGCGTGATGGTGATGTATCTGGGCAAAATCGTGGAACTGGCCGAGGCGAAGGAAGTCATCCGCGCGCCGAAACATCCTTACACGCAGGCGCTGATTTCCGCCGTGCCGGAAGTTGACCCGGATACGAAGCGGAAACGGATTGTTTTGCCCGGCGATGTGCCGTCGCCGATTCATCCACCGTCAGGGTGCCGGTTTCATCCGCGTTGTCCGGTTGCGGAGAAGCCGCGGTGCGAGACGGAGGTGCCGGAACTCCGGGAGATCGCTTCAAAGCATTGGGCCTCGTGTCATTTCGCAAAGTAACGTCGGGCTGCAAGTTATTAGCGGCGTTTCGCGGCGACGGCGCGGTCGGCATTGCTTTCCTCGTTCTCAGCGTTATTCTGGCTGCGTAACGACATGAAGACGTTTGCCCAACTCGGTTTTCCCGGACGGCTCATCGCCGTCGAGGGCCTCGATGGTTCGGGCAAATCCACGCAGATTTATCTGCTTAAGCGCTGGCTTGAAGTGCAGCGGCTCAAGGTCTTTTTCAGCGAGTGGAATTCGTCGGTACTCGTCAAGAACGCCACGACTAAGGGGAAGAAACAGGAACTGCTCACCCCCACGACCTTCAGCCTGATTCACGCCACCGACTTTGCCGACCGTTACGAGCGCCAGCTCGTGCCCCTGCTGCGCGCGGGTTACCTCGTGCTGTGCGACCGCTACATCTTCACCGCGTTTGCGCGCGACATCGTCCGTGGCTGTCAGCCCGAATGGGTGCGCGGCATTTACAACTTCGCCGCGCTCCCGGACATCACGTTTTTTTTCAAGGCCGATCTGGAAGTTTCGCTGGCGCGCATCCTCGACGGCCGGCCCGAGTTGAAGTATTTCGAGGCAGGCATGGACATGCGTTGGACAAACGATCTCTACGAAAGCTTCCGCATCTTCCAGGGCCGGATGCTCGAGCAATACACGGCGATGAGCAATGAGTTCAATTTCATCGTCGTGGACGCCAACCAGCCCGTCGAAGCGCAACAATCCATCGTGCGCCGGAGCGTCGCGGAAAAAATTGATCTGCCCGCGTTCGTGTCCCCGCAATTCGCCGCACAATGATCTCGGACAAATGAAAAAGAACGGAGATTCCACCCTGCCGGACACCGCGCCGAAGCCCATTGCCGTTCCCCCGCGCCAACCGCGGCGCTTTTACGGCCACGGCCTGCCGAACGTGGACCTGGAAAAACTCGCCGGCGTGCTCATCGTGGTCGAGGGCGCGGACGGTTCGGGACGCTCAACGCAAATCGCGCGCTTGGTTGAATGGCTCGAGGGCAGCGGTCACGCGACGGTGCAGGTGGGGTTGAAGCGCTCCACGCTCGTGAGCGAAGAACTGGACCAGGCGCAACAGGGAAACATTTTAAGCCGCTCCACGCTGAGTTTGTTTTACGCCACGGACTTTGCCGATCAACTGGAAAACGTCATCCTGCCGGCGTTGCGCGCCGGGTTTATCGTGCTGGCAGACCGTTACATTTACACCTTGATGGCGCGCGACCTGGTGCGCGGATTCGACGAGGCGTGGGTAAAAAATCTTTACGGCATCGCACTGGTGCCGGACGCCGTCTTTTATCTGCAGGTGACGCCCGAGGAACTCGTCCAGCGCAACTTCGCCAAGAACCACGTGCTCGACTATTGGGAAAGTGGCATGGACCTCGGCCTGGCGCGCGACATGTTCGACAGCTTTCTCAAATACCAGGCGCTCATGGCGCGCCAATTTCAACGGCTGCAAAAGACTTACGATTTCACCATCGTGGACGCGGGCCGCCGGGTGGACGACATCAGCGCCGAGTTGCGAAAAAAAACCTCCGCCGTTTTGGCCGGGAGAAAGTCAACTTCGTAGAACCGTTCAATCGTTGCCTCGTCAAAACCGATCCAACGATCCAACGATTCAACGACGCATGAGCCAACAATGCCGCGCCGTCATTGATATCGGCACGAACTCCATCAAGCTGCTCGTTGCCGGCGTCACGGGTCATGACGTGCAGCCGCTCTGGGAGGACAGCAAGCAAACCCGTCTGGGGCGGGGTTTTTACGAAACGCACCAGCTCCAACCCGAACCCATCGAGAAAACCGCGCGGGTCGTGGCAAAATTCGCCGCCACCGCGCGCGAGTGGAAGGCCAGGTCCGTGCGGGTCATCGCCACCAGCGCCGCGCGCGATGCGAAAAACCCGCGCGACCTGACTGCCGCCATCGAGCGCGAATCCGGTCTCAAAGTCGAAATCATTTCCGGCGAGCAGGAAGCCGACTGGGCTTTTCGCGGCGTGACGAGCGATCCGGAACTGGCGAAACACCCGCTGCTGCTGCTCGACGTGGGCGGCGGCAGCACCGAATTCATCCTCGGCCACGGCAAGCGCAAGCATTTCGCCCACAGCTTTCCATTGGGCACGGTGCGGCTGATGGAAAAAATTCCGCACAGCGATCCGCCGGCACGCGCTGAACTCACCGCCTGCCGTGCGTGGCTCAAGGATTTCCTGCGAACGCAAGTGCGCCCGAAGCTCGCCGCTGAATTGCGGGACGAAGCGAGATTTGATCCGGCCAGTCCCCAGGTGCAACTCGTTGGCACGGGCGGCACGACGAGTATCCTTGCCCGCATGGAATCGGAGTTGCCATCCTACGACCGCGAGCGCATCGAAGCCACGCGCTTGAGTCTCGACCGCGTTACCTGGCACCGGAAACGGCTGTGGAGACTGCCGCTGGATGAGCGCAAACAAATCATCGGCCTGCCGAAGAAACGCGCCGATGTGATTCTGACCGGCGTGGCGATTTACGAGGCGGTGATGCAGGAATTTGGTTTCAACGAACTGCGCGTCAGCACGCGCGGATTGCGCTTCGCGGCGGTGATGGACGGCGCGTGAGCCGGCTTCACGCTTGAGGTTTTGGGCCGGCGAGCGCATGATAAGGACGGTTGCGCGCGTGGCGGAATTGGCAGACGCGCCAGACTTAGGATCTGGTCCCGCAAGGGTTGGAGGTTCAAATCCTCTCGCGCGCACCATTCATCAAGAGAAGTCAGCACGATTGACACAACCTCGGCGCGTGTGTAGGCCCAGGTCATGCCTCGGCGTTGCGCAGAGCAAAATGAATTCAAGCTGGTGGAAATACTCAGGAATGACCCCTGCCATGGGGGTGTGAGTCAAGCACGGGCGGCGCACCGTCGCTTGAACCGGCAAGGACCTTGCGGGCTGAGCCGGCGTTGCGGCACTTTGAGGGCGAGGGTCAGAACGAGATCGTCGTCCGCAGCCCAAGCACGACAGAATCCTGCAGCGCCGTGGAGCCGCCGGGATGGAAGATGTATTGGAAATCCGGCTGCAAGGACCACCAGGGCGTAAGCACGATTTGATAGGTAATCTCCAGCGCCATCTCATAATCCGGGACGGGGCCTTCGCCCAATGTATTGGGCGTACCGCCCAGCGCAATGATGGCGTTGGCGTCGCGCTGGCGATCGCGCAGGCCGTCGCTGGTGGCGACGTAGCTGGCGGCAACGCCGAAGGTGTCCTGGTCGCGCGTCGGGAGGAGTCCCTTGTAGGTCACTCCGCCTGCGACGTAAAAGTCCACTGGATTGCGGTCCTCCGGCATCCAAGGCGCGACACGGCCGTAGAGCCCCAATCCCTCGTCCGAATCGGCCTTCTCGCGCCAGAGCATCTGGTCAACGTTGAAATAAACCCCGCCGTTGTCTGGGTGGGAGCGAGCCACGCCGTTGGAAGGCAGCCCTGACAACGTGCCGTCGTCTTCGAGGCTTCGGCCAAGCGTGTCGAAGCGCAGGTCGTCGAAATCGCCGCTGTGAAACCATGCACCGATTTTGAACACCCCCGGAAGCCCCGTTGCGCCCTTTTCGTAATTGCAACGCCAGATCGCTTCAAAGAGCGCCAGGACGCCGTTTCCATGGCCAAACCCAAAGTGAGTACCGTGGCGGCTTTCGGTGGATTGGTCTTCCACGTCGCCGTCCACCACCGCCGCCACCAACTCGATCTGCTCATGTGGCCGTCCCGTCACCATCACGCCCGTGCCGGCCACCGGATAGGCGGGACCGCCGTTCGGGATCAGCGCCGACATGAACGCGGGCCAGCCGTGAGTGCCGCTGATGAACACCCCCGCGTAGTCGCTGCAATGGCACCTCTCGTCCACGGCAATCTGGCCCGCACGAATGGAGAGTCTATCCTCCAGAAAACTCTGTTCCAGCCACAGCTCGTAGAGCCGCACTGTGTCGTACGCCGAGATGTTGCTCGGTTCCAGGTACATCACGCCGGTCATGCCGGCGATGTCGTTGCGGCTGTTCGGCTCCGAGCCCGCAATCCAGAGGCCGCTGACGTGGAACACGCCTCCCTTCCAGCCACCGGCCTTCTCGATGTCCAGATTCAGGTCCGACCGCAACAACCCCTGGTAAAGTTCGCCCGTTCGCGCGCCGCCATGCACGTTGGCCAGAAACTCGCCGGTGTAGGTCGTCTCGAACTCGAGGCCTTTATCCGCCAGCCGCGAACGCACACCACCCCAGTCGCCCGTCAACGTCTCGCGCTCCCAGAGCGATTGGGGAATGTCGGCGTCCGCGTCCGCCCCGGCAGACGAGCTTGGTTTTTCTTCTGTTTCCGCCGTCGCGCAAAAAACGTACAGACATGACGCCACGATGGCGGCTGTTAGCCTGCTCATGAACTGATAGGAAATTGCTTTTTTGCCGTTCTGCGGTTTAAGGTGCGCCTGAGCCGTGGCGGGCCAGACAACAAGAACCAGAAAGACCGGCAGCAGCGGGCCTAGACGTAACTTGCGCTTGTCCATGTCAGAGCAGCCCAAACAGAAAGCCGGCACCGATGCCGGCGATGACGACGCCGGCCGCACGCACGGTGATCTTTCCCCAGGGCCATTGAACCAGCAGCCCAACTGCGATGCCGCTGAGGTGGAGTAGCCCGGTGACAACCACAAATCCCACAGCGTAGGTCAGGGCATTCGCGGCTTCAGGAAGCTCCGCGCCATGCGCGTAACCGTGAAATATGGCAAAGAACCCGACGATCAGCGCCGCCACCCACAGCGGCGGTCTGGCGGCCAGGGCCACCATGGCGCCCAGCGTGATCGCGGAGATCGCTATGCCGGTCTCGATCACTTTGGTGGTCTCGATGCCCGGAATCTGAACGGCCAGCACACCCAATCCACCGCCGAAAGCCATCACCACCGGAAACACCACCGGCAACAGCCACATGGCGCGACCCCCAATAAAGGCCCCCCAAATCCCCACGGCCACCATCGCCACGATATGATCGAGTCCGCTGATT
>CAYIOH010000230.1:0-6747 GCA_964364975.1 uncultured Bifidobacteriaceae bacterium | reverse complement strand
CCGGTGGGCGGCCCACAAACGTGGCTCAACGGCAACACGCGGTTTTTTTCACCCTTCCCCCCACGTTTTGTTGATGAAGAAGCGGTAAACGCGGTCGCCAGCGGATGCTTGGAGATGCTTGGAGATTGGCCTTGAGGCGGGCTGGTTTTTGTGTAGGCTCATTGACGTGAATGCGGTCGAAAATCGCTGTTCTGCGGCTGACCCGGCGGCAGAAAAGAAACGTCATGTCACTTGCTCCGGGTTGACCGCTCAAGGCTGGCGAACCGCACCGCGGCAAACTACGGCTCCGCGCCGGCTGCATCCGTGTGTTCCGCGGAACGCGGCAGTCTGCATTGCCTTGTTCCTCGGGATCACGGCGGTTGCCCGGGCGGAAGACATTCACAGCATCACGATAGACGGGAATTTCTCCGACTGGACCAACGTGCCTTCGTATTACGATCCGGTGGGCACCAATCTCCATAATGGCATCCCGGACACTCACGACACGGATCACGACCAGCCCGGCGACGTGCCCGCCTATGTGAACCATCCCGACGTGGATTTGCTGGAGTTCAAGTTCACGCACGATGTGTCGAACCTCTACGCCTATTTCCGGGCGACCGGGGTCATCGGCAACACGATCAGCAATGCCACGCAGCACGGGCGTTACTACGTCATTGTCACCATTGACGTGGATAACAGCACGAACACGGGCTACGGCCTGCACGAAGGCGGGTACTACCCGACGAGCTACGGTTACGATATGAACATGGAGGTGGAGTATTACAACGGCACATTCAACACGGGCCATTACCTCAACCATGGCGCCACCAACCAGGCGCAATTGAACGTGGCGATTCAGGACCAAACGAACGGCATTGTCCGCGTGCTGCCCGGCACCTACGACTACTATTCGCAGTGGGTCTGGTTTGACTCGACCAACGCCGGCACCTACCGGCTGCCGGCACCTGACGATTATGCCAGCATCACGTTCGTTGCGGACAAAGGCCCCGTTTACCAGGGCATCATCAGAATTGCGCGTTCGCCGGACGGCCACCAGGCCGAGATGGTCGCCCCGTTTCGAGGCTTCATGCGCGATGCCACGCAACCCCATACCAATGCCCACCCCATTGTCGCCTTGGGAAAAACGCTCAACATTTCCTTCTCGCTGGAAGCCAGCGGCGAGTTGGCGCCGCCCGCCTACGATTGGGCTTCCGACACGGGCGACCCGATCGTGAGCTATTACCTGAGTCCGCCCAAGCTTCAGATTTCGAGCGCCGGATCGGGAGGGAACGTGGTGTTGTCCTGGAACGCCGGGGCTGTGGGATCATTGCTCCAACGAACCTTCAGCCTGACAAACCCGGACTGGCAGGTGGTGCCAGGATCCGGAACAACCAACCAAGTGACGTGGCCGGTCGAAACCGGCAATGCCTTCTTCCGGTTGTTGGCACCTCCTTGAAGCGGTTGACGGGCCACGCGCGCCGCGCCGGAGGATAAACATCACTGGAAAGCGGCGACTGCTCGCTCAGTCTCCGCCTCGATCCATGGAGAGCGGCGGCCACGAACCAAGTTTCATTTCGTCCTACTTCAGGCTGGCCGCCGCGCGGGTGACGCCCGTGATGATTGTGTCCCCAAGCGTTTCACCGTAAAAACTCACGCTCGCTTCATAGCCGCCCTTGCGGTACTCGTCCGCCGGAAGGATGTAGCTGACCCATTCGTCCGCCAGGCCACCGATCGTCACCGCCTTGGCGCCGGTAATCTGCCGCGCCTTCGCCTTGACCTGCATCCCCAACTCCGCCGTCATCTCGCCCGGCACGCCTAGGATGACGAGGTCGCCCAGCCGGAAGCAGGTACTCCGGGTTTGCGCCGGCTGCAACGCGTCCAGGAAACTTCGCATCATTGTCTCATTCAGCCCGTATTCGGCGCCGCCGGTCTTCATGAAATCGGGATGCCACGTCGTCTTGGGCAGCACGATGGGTGTCGTGTGCCAGGCACAGTCTTTCACCTCGCGCGGCCGGGTCTTTTCCCAAACCCGCCAAGCCTGGACGCCCAACTCGCGACCGTAACGCTCGGCACATTCCCAACGACTGCCCGCCTCTGCTGGTGGCGTCGGAGATTGATCGCCCTCGGCCCCGTTGTAAAACATCGCCGCGACTCCGTGGCCGATGAGCGCCTCCAACGTGCGTTGCAAATGCCCGGGCCAGTCGCCGGAAAACAGCATGTCCGCATCGTCCATGAACGTGGGATGCGCCGTCCAGTTGACCAGCACCGCCAGCGGCTTTCCGTCGGTCGTGTCCACCCGCGTCACCGTCAAATCGGTGTCGTGGATCGTGAGGCCGTGACGGCGGTTGCGATTGCGGTCGGGAACAGAAATTGTCGTCGAACCGGCGAGGACCGGGCGCGGGTTTGCGCCGGCATCGCGGATGGCCTTCGCCAGTTGCCGCGCCGTATGTTCGAACAACTCCTTGTGAAAAACACCCACCTGCGGAATTCCAAACGTGTTGCCCGGATGCAGCGCCATCATGTCGAAGCTCGTATGCGTGTGGCTGGGAAGCAGCATGACTTGATCAGCGCTCCAGCCATCAGCCGCCAGGCGCTCGATCACCGCGGCCTTGAACTGCGGCGGAAAGGCCAGGACATCCGCGGTGACCAGCGCGAATCGGCGGCCGCCCTTCTCCACCACGAGGGCCTTGGCCCAAACATTGTCATGCACGCCCACGGCGGGCTTGCTCATCCGCGCGCCGTAGCCGCCCAGCGCCGCCTTCATCTCCAACGGCGGCGTCAGATTCACCCGGGCGACACCCGCTTGAATGGTTGAAGTGTCCGACGCCCATAGATGGCCACAGGCAAGGACGGCCAGGCTGAAAACCAAGACCAGCTTTCCCAAAATCGGAGCGAGGCTTTGAAGCGAGACAGTTGTATTCACCGCGAAAGTTTAGCCGCGCCACCGCGCCTTGGGAAGTTCCGTCTTCCTTTCGAAAAGGAAAAGCGGGCAAAGCAGGGGCAGTCCGCAGTGTTAACCCAAGTTCCGGCGGACGATAGAAACGCGCCATGCCCCATGCGTCACCCCAACGCTGCCCACCAAATCGAGGCAAGGTCACTCAATCGCCAGTCTCGTGACCAAACCTCTACCGCAGTTCCTTGACCTTGAGGTTGCGGAATTCGATCCGGTAGCCCTCGCCCTCCAGTCCCACCAGGCCGCTCGGATTGCCGCAATCTTCGAGTCCGCACGTGACCGCCCCATTGACCCATAATTTCAAGGTCTTGCCCCGCGCCGTGATTTCGAGTGTGTTCCATTCCCCCGCGGGCTTCATCCGGCCATCCACCACCTTCTTATCGGTGGTGAAAAACCTCTTTTTCCCATCCGGTCCTGGCGATTCCCCGAACAGATAGCCGCCATTGCCGTCGCCGATCTGGGCTTGGTGCCAGATTGCACCATCCTTGGAGTTCCGCACATAGGCACCGCTGTTGTAACCCGACTTCCCGGCAACCTTGGTGTAGCGAAATTCCAGGTGGAACACCGCGTCGCTGAACTCCCGGTCGCACAATAGCATGTCGTGCCCACCGTCACCGTCGCAGACCAGCACCTTGCCGGATTCCTCCACGTGCCACTGGGGTCGGCCGAGCGGCGCACGAGGCGGGACCGGCACCCGCGACCAGCCTTTCAGTTCGGCGGACGGCATCACGTCCACCCAGCCCGACGGATCCGACTCCAGGGCACTTGGCGTTGGCTCCGCAGCCATCGAGAATCCCGCGGTTGTGACGGTCAGCAATAGCCAGGCAATTCTCCTCCGGCCCCAATCCCGCCCCAGCACGCTTTGATAATTAGTCATGCAGCACGCTAGACCGGAAGCCGCGGTGAGGTCAAGCCACGCGCTGGAACGCGCGGTTCCCAGTCATCCCGGAGTATTGACACAACTTTGGAAGCGCGGTAGAAACCGAGCCATGCCCTACGCGTTGCGCATCGAATACTCCGGCGTGATTGACCACGTTGGGCGCAGACGCACGTGGTGAATCGGTTCCAAGACGTGGAAGGCAAGAATGATTCAAAGCACCAATATGACTCAACCTTGTGTAAATACACCGGACACCTGCACCGACCCTCAAGTCGGCTGTTGCAAAACTGCGTTTCCGCACTATTGATTCCAACATGCACAACGTAACCTCCTCCCGTCTTCCGCGACGCGAGTTCCTGGCCGGCTTGGGCGCGCTGGCCGGGGCCACAGCCTTGGGTGCGCCGCAGTTGCTGGCCAGTCTGAACGCCGACGCCGGCAAAAACACCGCCGGCATCCCGCAGCGTGTCCTCGGTCGCACCGGCGCGAAGATCACAATTCTCGGACTCGGCTCCGCTCCCATTGGGCACAGCCAGCCGGGCGCGGCGGTGGGCGTGCCGGTGTATCGCGCCGCGCTCGAGGCGGGCATCAACTACGTGGACACGGCTCGCATCTACGACGACGCGGAGCAGTATCTCGGCGAACTCATTCCGCAGTGGCGCGACCGGATTTTCCTGACGACAAAGGCCTGGCCCAACGGCAACGATGCCAGGACAGCGGCGGAAAGCATGCGGAAGAGCTTCGAGCAATCGCTGCGGCTGTTGAAGACCGATCATGTGGACTTGCTGCACGTGCATAACGTCGGCAACCACGATCCGGAGATGATCCTCGCTGCGGGCGGGCCGTTGGAGTTCGCGAAGCAAATGAAAGAGAAAGGTCTGGCGCGGTTCATCGGCATCACCGGCCACAACCGCCCCGCGCGCTTCGCGGACATCCTCAAGACCGGCGAGGTGGACGTGTTGATGGTGGCGCTGAATTTCGCGGATTATCACCAGTATCGGTTCGAGGAGGAAATTCTCCCCCTGGCGCGGAAGCACAACTGCGGCATTCTGGCGATGAAGGTTTTTGCCGGCCACAGCAACAACTTCGCCGGCTACAAGCAGCGCGGGCCGTCCAAGATGCCGGCGGAATTCCTGGAACGCTCGCTTCGTTACAGCCTCGGCGTCCAAGACGTGGCGGGCGCGGTGGTGGGCGTTTACGGGGTCGAAGAAGTGAAGCAAAATGTGGAATGGGTAAAACGCTGGAAGCCACTCACAAAGAAAGAACACGCCGCCCTGCGTGAGGAGGGAAAGAAACTGGCGGCAGAATGGGGACCGCGGTTCGGACCGGTGGTATGAAGGCCGGCAGGCTTCGAGCGCGGTGTTCCCGTTGGGTAAGTTTGTCCTCCTCCAGCACGGATCGTGAAAAGGTCGTCCGCAGTGTTGACACAAGTTCCGGCGGACGATAGAAACGCGGCGTGCCTCGCGCGTTGCGCATCGAATACCCCGGCGCGATTTGCTATTGTTGGGCGCGTGGACGCAAGTGGTGAATCGGTTGCAAACCGTGAAAAGCAAGAATGATTCAAAGCACCAAAATGAACTCAACCTTGTGTCAATAAGCCGGACTGAACCCTTTAAGCACGAAGAGCTGGTTTATTGAGAACTTGTTTGCGACTTGCGAAGAACTAGAGTGATAACTCATATGCAAGAGGAAAGAAATCTCCGCTGGTCGAAACGCGTCACGATAACTCTGGCCGTCGTGGCGTGCGTGGCTTTACTGGGTTTTGGGTTACACCGACACCATTATCCGCATGGCCTAAAGTCGGGAAAGCTCACAACGTTCGTAGGGCTTTTGAGCGGTTATGCCCTAGAGCACAATGGCTGGTTTCCAAGAGGGGGGACGACACCATTGGCGTCGCTCCAGGAACTTTATCCAAGTTATTGTGTGGAAGGATTGGGACTGGCTGGCATGTCCGGCAATGAAAGAAAAACCCTCCACTGGTTGAAGAATGGAAAGGTCATTGACGAAACCATATCGAGTTGGGTCTATCACCCCGGCTTTCGGAGCGATGATAATCCAGAGATTGCCATAATCTGGGAATCTGAGGGCGGGATATTCGTGAATGGCAGTCGGTCTGACGGGCACGCGGTTGGATTCGCTGACGGCGGTTACGCTCAAATCGCTAGCAAGGATTGGCCCGCGTTTTTGAAGCGTCAAGAGGAACTGCGGAATGAAGTTTTATTGAAGCGCACGAATTCAGCAGAGCAACGGTAACAGACACTGTAAATGTTACGCAGCAAGGCGGAAAGTGCCCAATTGGAATTGCGACCTATTTCTGGTGGGATTGTTTTACCGCTCAAAAGGAAGGCGGTGCTGTTTGGGATGTGCTTGAAGGGGTCATGAAGGGGTCTACAGTCCGCAGTATTGACACAAGTTCTGGCGGATCCGACCACCAACGCTTACCCGCCACGAGCCACGAATGATTTGCTTCCGCTGACGTGAAGACGTAGAACTGGCGCAATGATACCGCTGACAACGACGAGCACGCTCACTCGATCAGGCGTTCTCTTTCTGCTCGCTTGCATGACCTGCGGGCTGGCCGCCACCGCCGCAAACCCGGCGGCACGCGGTGCCGGGGATAGTTTTGAAGGGAAGCATTACCGCGGCCGTGGCGACGTGGAATATTTGCGCCTGCTCGAAACCGCGCGACGGATGTTCGAGCCGGACCCGGAGTTCCAGAATTTGGCCATGCTTTACATGCCCGCGTGGAACGGCCTGGTCGAGGGGCCCACGTGGGATGCCTGGTGGATTCAAAACAGTTACGGCCCCACCTACGCCATCCTGCCGCTCCTGCGCGAGCCGTTCCTGACGTTTCTCCAGAATTCCCAGGACCTGTGGTTCGATCAGATGGGCGACGGCAAACGCGTGGGCGCCCCACCGCCGCACGACTGGGTCG
>CAYIOH010000229.1:0-6753 GCA_964364975.1 uncultured Bifidobacteriaceae bacterium | reverse complement strand
GGCGCCGTGGACAAGAAAGGCGCGTGGCTGCAATTCGCCGGGGAACTGATCGGCCAGGGCAAGGAGGCCGCGCAAAAGGCGCTCGCCGAAAATCCGGCGCTGGCTCAGAAAATCGTGGACGCGATCATGGCCAAACGGGCCGCAGCCCCGGCGGTTTGAGAGGTTTTTTGAGGCGTCGAAACCCGACACACATTTCGCTTGCGTTGACCCCGTTTTAAGGCTTATTTATGCCGGTTAGTTGAAATGGCAACACGCCATCAGTTCGATGCAGAAAAATACATGAAGCCAAAACCGATGGGGGCGTCTTGAGTCGCCCTTTCTCTCCACGCAGTTTCTCTTCTCCGGCCTCGTTCGTCAGGATCAACGGCAAAATCCGCGCCCGCGAAGTTCGCGTCATTGGAGTTGACGGCAAACAACTCGGCGTCATCACGCTCAACGAAGCGCTCGCCCAGGCCCGCGCCAACGGCGTGGATCTTGTCGAAATCGCGGCCACGGCCACACCGCCGGTTTGCCGGTTGGTGGATTTCGGCAAGTTCCGTTATGAACAGGCCAAGAAGGACAAAGAATCCAAGAAACATCAGCACGCCTCACAGGTGAAGGAAGTCCAGCTCAGCCCGCGCATTGACCCACACGATCTGGGAGTGAAGGTCGGCCACGCGATTGATTTTTTATGCGAGGACATGAAGGTCAAGGTGGTGCTCAAGTTCCGCGGCCGCGAAATGGCCCACACGGAATTTGGTTTTCAGGTCGTAAAAAAATTTCTCGAAGCGGTCGCGCCCTTTGGGCATCAGGACTTCGAGCCGAAATTGATCGGTCGCGGTATCAACGTGATGGTCAGCCCGCTGCCCCGCAACAAACGTGCAAAAAATCCACGCGGAACTGAGGGCGCGCCCGGACCGATCAAGGTACCGCCACCGGAGGAAAACAGTAACGCGTCGCCTGCCGTCGAGTCGCCGCCAACCAAGGCACCCAACTCTGTCGTGGCTAAGCAACCTCCTTCGGCATTCGGGCACAATCCATTCGCCAAGCTCGACCTTCCCGCGAGCAAGGACACGCCGGCGGAATCGTAGCTGCGGTTTCTCGCGGGCGTTTGCAGCGGTACGGAACCGCTTTGACTGGCGGCACAGGTTGAATCTTGATCTCTCCCTGACTTTCAGGCTTTCCATCCCAAGCAAAAAATCTTTTCTTTCTGATTGACCACCGCGCCGGCGTATGTCGAGATGATAGTCTATTACGTGGGTTTTAGTCAGATGGCAAAAGCTTCAATCAAAAACGGGAACAGGACCCGCGCCGGCGGCGCGACCAAGTACGATGCGCACCACAAAGTGCTTTCCCAAACCTACGGCGCGTTCGCGGACTTGCGCCGCGAATTGTCCGATTCCAAAGCCGCAGTGTCGGAACGCGAGGAAATTCTGGGCAGCTTCGCAGTCTGCCCCGATTCTCAGCGCGCCTGGCTGCTGCTCGAGGATTACTTCGAGAAATTGTCGCTGTCGCGCCGGGATTTTCCCGCCACGGACTGGTGGCCGCGCGTGCTGGCGGCGACCGGCAAGGCGCGCTTGGAGGAAGTCGCCTTTCTCTTCCTGCGGGCGAACCGCTCGCTGCCAAATGAACTGACGCCGCACGCCAACCTCGAACGGTTCGCCAAGGTTGAGGCCGCCGAGCAGGAACAAAAAATGGTCCAGGAACTCGAACACTGGCTGTTCCCGCCTTCGCCGCCGCATCTGGACACGCCGCGCGCGACTTTACGAGTGGTCTGCCAACCGCAACCTGATGAGGAGCACCCTGCTCGGTTTCGACTCGGCGTGCAATTTCACCTGTTCCGTCCGCGCACGGGCGAGCGGGCGCGCACGTTGCAAGACATGATTGACCTGGTGACGCGGGCCGCGCACGAACAGGAATTGTTTCCGCCCGCCGATTGGGAATTCATCCAATGGCTCACCGACACGCACCGCTCACGGCAGGACGGAGACGACACGCTGGTTTTGTCCGACCTCGATTTGTTGCACTGGCTCGCGCGCTGGGGACACACGCCGCGGCTTGAATCGGCGGTGGATGGCAAGCCGCTACAGTTTCACGGCCAGGTTGCTGTGCTGACGCCGCATCTGGAGAACAGCGGCAAGGAACTTTCATTCACACACCAACTCACGGTGCCCGGTGGCGAGAGTCACCCGCTTGGCGACGTGAAATTTTTCAACGCCCAACCGCCGCTGGCGCTCGTCGGCCACACGTTTTATCTTCTGCGCAACGCGCCGCCGCCCACGGTCATCGAACATTGGGCCGGCCAGCCGGCGGTGGCAGTGCGGCGATTGAGCCACCGGCTGCTGACCCACCTGCGCCGCACGCAATCCAACCACGGCGTGGACTGGGAACAACTTTGTGTGGCGCATCCGGCCACGCCGCAGTTCGTGCTCGAACTGCTTGATGAAACCGTGCGGCTGCGATTGCTGGCGAAAAGTCTGCGCGACCAGAGCGTGTGGTGCTGGAACGGCCACGAGTGGCAGCCGAACGAGCGGAAGAAGCGCGGCACGGACAAACCGGAAATTCTCGATGACCCGCGCCTCGAGCCGGCCATCCAATGGTTGCGCAAGCTGGACTGGTTCACGCCCGAACCGGGCCTTTGGGTCGGCGACGCAAACGAGAATTGTCTCGGCACGCTCGCGCACGCGTGGTTGGAGCGGCCCAACGACGCGGAATTTCTCGGCAACCCGGCGTTTCACCGATTGTTCCTCACGCCGCGCCGGCTCAAGCCCAAGCTCATCGTCAAGGGCAGTGGCATTGACTGGCTGGCCGTTTCCGCGGAATGGGAAGCCGAAGGAATGAAATTGAGCAAAGCCGACCTCGAACAGCTCGCTAGCGCCACGGGCCGCTTCGTCAAACTGCCCAACTCCGGCTGGGTCGAACTCGATACCGACGCCGTGCAAGGCGCGCACGAGGCGATGGCCGACCTCGGTGTGGACGGCCTCATTGCCGTACCGCAGAAGGTCGGTATGGAAAACGTCGCACATCTGGGCGAGGAGGAATTCGCGCGCTTTGCCGATTCGCCCGAAGCCAAGGCGCTCCGCACCAGAGTCCAGGATTTCAAAGGTGTTCCATCCGTTGCCATTCCCGCCGGCGTACAGGCCGACCTGCGCCCGTATCAAAAGGACGGCTTCGATTTCCTCTGCCACCTCACGCAAATCCGGCTCGGCGGCATTCTCGCCGATGACATGGGTTTGGGCAAAACGTTGCAAACCCTCGGCTGGTTGGCGTGGCTCAAGGAGCGTCATCGCAAAGACCCAAAGCCGTCCCTCGTCATCTGCCCCGCGTCCGTGCTGCACAACTGGCGGCGCGAGGCGGAACGTTTTACGCCCGGCCTCAAGGTGCTCGTCCTCGAAAGCGGCGCCGCACGGCACAACCTGCGCCGGCAGATTCCGCAACACGACATCATCGTGACCAACTACGCGCTGCTGCGGCGCGACTTGGAGGAATTGCAAAAATTCGATTTCCGCGCGGTGATTCTTGACGAGGCGCAGTTCATCAAGAACCCCGGCGCGCAGGTCACGCAATCGGTCAAGCAACTCAAGTCCGAAGCCCGCCTCGCGCTCACGGGCACGCCGTTGGAAAACCGCTTGCTTGATTTATGGAGCATCGTGGACTTCATCCAACCTAGCTACCTCGGCAATCAGGAACAGTTCATCGAAACGTACGAACCGAAAGGCGAAAACGCCGAGAGCGAACAGCGCATCGCGCGCAGACGTCTTTCCGCCAAACTGCGTCCGCTGTTGCTGCGCCGCCTGAAGAAGCACGTCGCGAAAGATTTGCCCGACCGCATCGAGCAGCGGCGCGATTGCCCGCTCGGTGACGACCAACGAAAGCTTTATCTTGCCGAACTGCGCCGCAGCCGCGACCAGATCATGCAGGCGGTCGCCGAGCAGGGCCTCAACAAGAGCAAGATGCACGTGCTCGCCGCGCTCACGCGCTTGCGCCAGGTTTGCTGCCATCCGCAACTCGTCGGCAACGATTCGCCCAGCGGCAAGACGGAGACGCTTTTCGAATTGCTCGACCCGCTGATCGCGGAAGGACAAAAAGTTCTCGTCTTCAGCCAGTTCGTGCAGATGCTGCTACTGCTCGAGAAGGAATGTCGGCAACGGCAGATCAACACGCACATTCTCACCGGCCAGACCAAGGATCGTCAGGAAGTCGTCAACGCCTTCCAAGCCGACTCGAACCCCGGCGTGTTCCTGTTGAGCCTGCGCGCGGCGGGAACCGGTCTGAACCTGACGAACGCCAGCTACGTTGTGCTTTACGACCCGTGGTGGAATCCGGCGGTGGAAGCGCAGGCCATTGACCGCTCGCATCGCATCGGCCAGACGCGCACCGTCAACGCCTATCGCCTCATCGCCCCCGGCACCGTCGAGGAAAAGATCTGGGAGCTGCAACAGAGCAAGGCGCAGACGATTGCCGACGTGCTCGGGGAAGAAGGCTTCGCCCGCAGCCTGTCGAAGACGGATTTGGAATATCTGTTTTCGGAAGAATAGACAAGCCTTGTAATCAAGGGTTTGCGCTTATTTTGCCCCCGTTTTTGGACTTACTGCACACACTTTTGCACACATTTCCACCCATTTCAGACAAGTTTGCCGCTGGCAATAATGCGCGAAATGTCAGGCGTCGCGCAGGCTGGCCGCATGGCGAGACGTGGCGCTTAAAAGTGTTCTCGGTGTCCCTTGGCGACGGCGCGCGGCGTGTCTGGTCTGCCGTTGCCACGGGCACGAGCAATGCACGCCGCTGACAACTCGCCGCGTGTTCCGGCAAGTCTCCTGGAACTGACACCACCCGCCGTCAAGGAGTCTCCTTGTCGCGTTGGTCCTGCGGCTGGATACCGAGCAGCTTCACGCTCCCGTGTGACGGTTCTGCGCGTGCGTTAATACTAATTTTGATCGCGAACAATCCTGATTCGCAGCAGTTTATGGGGAAGAATCTGCAATGTTTTCAACGGTTCTATGCGTCTTTGCTGCGTCTTCGGAAGTTGTGAGATTTCGAGTTTGTTCCGCTGAATTGCGTTTGTGACAGACGTGACGGACGTGACACTCGCCCCGCGTCTGTCACGAGTGTAACGAGTGTCACGGCCCAGCCTGTCAAATTCACTTCTGCGCTTTGGTGTAAATCAGCGTGACGTGTCCGCCGCCTTCGGGCTTGGATTCCGTGTGCGTCAATTCGCCGTCGGCTTCCATCTGGGCGAGCAAGGCGCGGGCTTCATCTGCGGTTTCTACGATCCGCTTCAGTTGCACGCCCCGCGCCGTGACGCCTTTGGGATTGTCCGCCAGCAATTCCAAGACTTCATCCAGCTTGGCGCGGCGGGCCGCGTGGCGTCCACGGGCAAGGATGCGAAGCTGTTCACCGGCAAACCAGTCAGCCAGGGCGATTGCGCTCCCTGCCGTGTCCGCTGCCAGCATCCGCTCGCCCGCGTCTGCACCGTGAAGGCCGGCGTGAAGACAGACGGCCATCCGCCAAGCCTGCTCATTCCACCGGGCCGCGAAGGTTGTCACGTCCCGCAAATCCGCCAGTCGCCGTTCCACAATCAGATTGTGGTGGGCGTCCATCATCTGCCGAGCTTCAGGTGTGGGTTTGATCGTGACGGGTTCGCCCGCCATGCGGAAAGTTTGAATCAATTTTCCCATGAGCATCGCCCAAGCGTTCCCTGTGTCCGCCGGGATGCCTTCCACGCCTTCCACGATAGGCCGGGGCTGGGCGCGGGTGTGACAGACGCACAAGCGCGGAATCATGCCGCCGTCCGTCAATTCGGTTTTGGCCAGCAAGGTTTCCACCTTGTCAGGTTGCACCAGCCACAACGCCGCAAGGCAAGGCCGCTGAAGCAAGACAGGTTCACGCCCTTGCCGATCCACCCGGCAATTGTCTCCGCTGAAGGCTTTCAAATAAATGCCTTCATCCGTGCGGTCCAATTTTGAATACCGGCCCAGCAACAAATTCACAATGCTGCCCGCGTCCGGTGACAGGCTGGCGAGTTGTTCCTGGTTATGCGCCAGCATCACGGCGAGCTTTTCCGAAGTCACGTCTTCGCAACACAAAGCCGGCGGGAATAGTCCCGTGTTCACGTCCGCCAGTGCCTTTTTCTTCGCTTGCAAGGCGTCTCGAATTTCTTCCCGATCCACGCTGGAATTGTCTTTGCCCGCTTCTTTCTTCAACCGGCCAATTTCGCTTTCCAGCAAATCCGCTTCCGCCTGAAGCCGGGGCTGGGTTTCCTTGCGCCAGCGTTCCAGCAAATCCCGCTCAAAAGCGAAAAACGGTTTGGCCGTGTGCCGGAAGGTTTCACTTTTGCCGCTGCCGGATTCCGCGCTCGGCATGATGTAAAGATTCCCCCGCGTCACTCGGTTCGGGCCGCTCGTGACTTGAAGGCCCGCGCCGATGGACGCGGACAGGAAACCCAGCACGCAACACCCGGCCAAAGTTTCCGGCGTGCGTTCCGTGCGGGCGATAGCTTCCGCCATTGCCCGCGCTGCCGGCGGAAGATGCTGAAGCGGGAAGGGCAAAATCTTTTCTTCGCCTTCATCGCCAGGATGTCCCGCGCCGTCCGCCGTTGCCCCGCTGCCGGGCTTGTAAATGTGGTTTTGATTCACGGCAGCATCCTTTCCACGCGGGCGAAGCTGCCCGCGTCCATCAAAAGTGAATCGTTCAAATCCTTCACCGGCTTGCCGTCCGCTTGCACAAGTCCCGCGAAGCTGAAGGCGTCCACGTCCGCGCCCGCGGATGCCAGTT
>CAYIOH010000228.1:0-6769 GCA_964364975.1 uncultured Bifidobacteriaceae bacterium | reverse complement strand
GGCCAACGGCGCGCGCAACCTGACGCGCTTCGAGAAAGTGCTGGAAATTTGACACCCAGGAGCGCGGAATTTATTCCGCTTCACCGTGCGAATCGGGAGAGCCTCCGTTATTTCCAAAGTCGTCGAGCCGGCGAAAGTTGATGCGGAATGAATTCCGCCCTCCCATCGGCGACAAGCACTTATGCCCCTTGCAAAACTTTTCAAAAGCAAATTTGCTTGCGGGGCAAACTTCAGACCGTAACGTTCACGTTGTTCATGCGAGCGAAGATACGAAAGCCTAAAGCAGTCAAACCACAACGGCACGCCAAACGCGCGCGGGCCACACATCGTCGCGCAGCCAAAGCTTCCGCCAAGGCCAAGTCGGCCAAGCGACGGTTCTTTCGATTCGTTCCGCGCCGCCCAATTCCTGCGCCCGCCACTCCGGTCACGCCGACCGCAACCGTCCCACCCGCCGAACCACCGCCGACCGATCGCGAACGCGGCAGTTACGACGCCGACACCGCGATCAAACTTTATCTCCGCGAAATCGGCCAGGTGAAATTGCTCACGCCGCAGGAAGAAATCGTGTTGGCTGCGCGCATCAAGAGGGGCGACAAGAAAGCGCGCGAACACATGATCAAGGCCAACCTGCGTCTCGTCGTCAAAATCGCGCGCGACTACGAAGGCATCGGTCTGCCGCTGCTGGATTTAATCAGCGAGGGCAACATTGGCTTGATGAAAGCGGTCGAGCGTTTCGATCCCTCCAAGGGCGGCAAACTCTCCACCTACGGTTCATGGTGGATCAAGCAGTCCATCAAACGCGCGCTCGCCAATCAGTCCAAGACCATCCGCTTGCCGGTGCATCTGGTGGACAAGATTTCCAAGATGCGGCGCATCGGCATGCGCCTGCAGGAAGAGCTCGGACGCGAGCCGAGTGACGACGAGGTGGCATTTGAACTGGGCATCCCCACTTCGCGCGTAACGCAGATGCGTCTGGCGTCTATCCGGCCCGCGTCACTCGACGCAGCCATCGGCGACGAGGACTCAAATACTTTTGCCGAAGTCGTCCAGGATGAGGCTGCGGACACGCCTTACGAGCAACTCGAAGAAAAGACTGTCACGAGCATGCTCCAAGAGATGGTCACAACGCTCGATCCGCGCGAGGCCACGATCCTGCGCGCGCGGTTCGGTCTCGACGGCGGGACGGAGAAAACGCTGGAAGAAGTCGGCGGGAAATTTGGCGTCACGCGCGAGCGCGTCCGCCAGATTCAGAACATCGCCTTGCGCAAGCTGCGCAAGATGATTGAAAAGCTGGAAGCGACGAAGAAATAATTGGTTAAAACGTTACACCGTTGAAGCATTAATATCATTGCACGCCCATGACAAACTCCCAACCGACGCCGCAGGAAATCGAGCGCGCCATCCGCAACGTTCCCGATTTTCCGAAACCCGGGATTCAGTTCAAAGACATCACCCCCGTGCTGGCCGACGCGCGCCTTTTTTCCGGCACCATCGAGTTGCTGACGGGGAGATTCAAACCCGGCCTGGTGGACGCCGTGGTGGGCATTGACGCGCGCGGATTCATTTTTGCGGCCGCGGCGGCGGTGAGGCTGCAAGCCGGCTTCGTGCCGGTGCGCAAGAAAGGGAAGTTGCCCTATCAAACACACGAGCAGGATTACGCGCTGGAATATGGCATGGCCACCGTGGCCATCCATGTGGACGCGCTCAAGCCGGGCAGCCGCGTGTTGTTGATTGATGACCTGCTGGCTACCGGCGGCACTGCCGCCGCCGCCGCCATGTTGGTGAAACGGCTCGGCGCGCAGATTTTGGAAATCAGCTTCCTGATTGAACTCGATTTCCTGCACGGTCGGGACAAACTCAAAGACTACCCGGTGCATTCGCTGGTGGTTTATTGAACTCAAGCTGTGTGCTTAATCCATCCAACGCATGATGCTCATTGCGCTTCAACTGCGTTGCCATCCGTTCCCGCAACTTCCAGGCTCAGGTAACGTCGCAAAACCGAACTGCTGTGGCTGACGAATCGTTCAAAGAATTTGTCCTCGACCAATTGAGCGCGTTGCCGGAATTGCGCGCCCGGGCGATGTTCGGCGCGCATGGGCTATATCAGGCCGACCGGTTCTTCGGCATCTTGGATGAAGGGCGGCTATACTTCAGAGTCACCGAACAGTCGCGCGCCGCTTACGTGGATCGCGGCATGAAGCCATTCACTTACCAGATGAAGGGGCGCGTGATGACGATGGGTTATTACGAAGTGCCACCGGATGTGCTGGAAAATGCCGGGGAACTCGTCGCGTGGGCCAACGAGGCAATTCGGGTGGCGGCCACAAGGCCCAAGCAACCGGCGAAAAAGTCGAAACCGCGCTAATCGGGCGCTCCCGAAACGTGACTGAAATCCACCGCACGACGATGCGATGTGGCCAGCACCGTAGGCGCGACACCTTTGTAGAACAACCCGCACAGAACGAAAAAGCCCCGTCAGGGGCGGCATATTCTGAAAATCGCGCGGCAACGGACTTGAAAATGAATCATTCGCGGAAGATGTCGCTCCTGACGGAGTTGGAAAAATATTTGGGTCTGGGTTCTACAAAGATTCCGCCCCTGACGGGGCTGGGATGGAGCGCCAGCCTGTCAAGCGGAACCACTTCAAGGTGCGGGGGCGAGAGGCGCGACGATTTCAAGGCGGACGGTGAAGCGGCGTGAAGACTGTGTGAAAAGCGGTGTGCATGGCGATGCTGATCGGCGCGCCTCTGCTGGATCGCGCCTTGAGCGAGCCGGGCGCGAATTGGGGCGCGCTCGGACCGGGCGGCAATTCCGTTGCGCGCGATTCTGCGCTTGCCGGGCGATTCGTGGCCGGGTATTCGTGACGGGCGGAGCCGCACAACCAATTTATCGAGCACCGCTGACCGATGCAAAAATTCGTTTGCGTTCACGGACATTTCTATCAGCCGCCGCGGGAGAATCCATGGCTCGAGTCGGTCGAGCTTCAGGACTCCGCCGCGCCGTATCACGATTGGAACGAGCGCATTGCCGCCGAGTGTTACGCGCCCAACGCCACCGCGCGGCTGCTCGATGGCGAGGGCAGGATCGCGAGCATCGTGAACACTTACTCGCGGATCAGCTTCAACTTCGGCCCGACGCTGCTGGCGTGGATGAAGCGCGCCATGCCGGAGATTCACGAAGCCCTGATTGAAGGGGACCGGCGCAGTCGCGAGAAATTTTCCGGCCACGGCTCGGCCCTGGCGCAGGTGTACAACCACATGATCCTGCCGCTGGCGAATCGGTGCGACAAATACACGCAGGTACTGTGGGGTATTCGCGATTTCGAATTCCGCTTTGGCCGCAAACCCGAAGGGCTGTGGCTTTCGGAAACCGCCGCCGATTCCGAAACGCTCGACGTGCTCGCCGAACTCGGCATCCGATTCACAATTCTCTCGCCGTTTCAGGCAAAAAGCGTGCGCGCGCTAACCGCGCAAGAGCATTGGCAGGATGTCAACGGCGGTTGCATTGATCCCTCCCGCGCTTATCTCTGCAAACTTCCTTCTGGGCGGGAAATCAGCTTGTTCTTCTACGATGCACCGGTATCGCAGGCGATCGCGTTCGAGCATTTGCTCGGAAGTGGCGAGCGGTTTGCCGGGCGGTTGATGAGCGGCTTCTCCGACAAGCGCGATTGGGATCAACTGGTCCACGTCGCGACCGACGGTGAATCGTATGGCCATCATCATCGCTACGGCGAAATGGCACTGGCCTACGCGTTGCAGCACATCGAGAGCAACAACCTCGCGCGGCTCACGAACTACGCCGAATACCTGGCGCAACATCCGCCCACCCACGAGGCGCAAATTCACGAAAGCAGCGCGTGGAGTTGCTCGCACGGCGTCGGCCGGTGGATGGCGAATTGCGGCTGCAACAGCGGCGGCCATGCCGGCTGGCATCAGGAATGGCGCGCACCGCTCCGACAGGCGCTCGATTGGCTGCGCGATCAACTCGCACCGCTCTACGAGCAGAAGGCTGCGGCGCTGTTTAAGGATCCGTGGGACGCACGCAACGACTACATTGACGCCATCCTCGACCGCTCCCCGAAGAACGTGGAGACATTTTTCGAGAAGCACGGCAGTCATCCGCTCAACGACGTGGAAAGAATCACGGCCCTCAAACTCCTCGAAATGCAGCGCCACGCCATGCTCATGTACACCAGTTGCGGCTGGTTCTTCGATGAGATTTCCGGGATCGAGACGGTCCAGGTGATTCAATATGCCGGTCGCGCGCTCCAACTGACCCGCGACGTCCTCGAGCAAGACCTTGAGCCTGGTTTTCTCGATTTATTGCAGCATGCGCGCAGCAACATCCCTGAGCATCAGAATGGCCGGGTGATTTACGAGAAGTTTGTACGCCCGGCCATGCTCAACTGGGAAAAGGTCATTGCACACTACGCGATGAGCTCCTTGTTCGAAGCCTACGAACAGCGGACGCACATCTACCTTTACAACTTCGAATCGGAGGACCGGCAGACGCACGTGGCCGGCAAAACGAAGCTCGCCTATGGCCGCGTGCGGGTGGGCTTTGAGATCGCGCGCGAATCGTCGGTGATGAACTACGCCGCACTTTACATGGGCGAGCACCACGTGGTTTGCGGTGTGGAGCCGTGCAGTGGCGCGAAAGCCTTCCAGCAGGCGACTGAAGCCATGCGGGCGGCGTTTGACCGCGCGGATTACGCCGAAGTCATCCGGCTGATTGATCATCATCTGCAAGCC
This sequence comes from uncultured Bifidobacteriaceae bacterium, assembly GCA_964364975.1. Classification (GTDB taxonomy): domain Bacteria; phylum Verrucomicrobiota; class Verrucomicrobiia; order Limisphaerales; family JADLHS01; genus JALOTT01. The sequence continues at coordinate 2,018 of CAYIOH010000228.1, read as the reverse complement.
CCGTCGTACACCCTCAAGACACTCTTCAAAGACGAGCAGCGCAAAATCATCAACCAAATCGTCGCCACCGCGCGCGACGACGTGGAGAGTGGCTACCGGCTCGCCACCGAGCGCTATCTCCCGCTGATGAACTTTCTGCGCGACCTGCACATTCCGCCGCCAGGGCCGTTGCAGACGGCGGCGGAATTCATCCTTCACGCCGATGCGTGTCGCGCTCTTTCAGCAGGCCAGCCGGACCTTGACCTCGTCCGGTCACTGTTCGAGCAAGCCCGAACGAAGCAGATCAACATCTTTAATGCCGAACTGGCTTACATCGTGAAAACCACGCTCGAACGCATGATGCAGAAGCTGTTGTCAAATCCCGACGACGTAAAACTCCTGCGATACCTCGCGGCGCTTGCGGCACTCGTGCGCGGGACGCCGCTGGACTTGAATTTGTGGAAGGTGCAGAACGCGTACTGGGGAATGTTGCAGTCGGAATTTCCCAGATTCAAACCGAAAGCCGGTCAGGCGGATCCGGGCGCGATCGAGTGGACCAAAGCGTTTCTCGCCTTGGGCGAGCAATTGAATTTCGCGGTGAAGCATTTGGGCGCAGCCGCTTGATCTTACTCTTCAAATGAAGGCGGGGGCGAAGCGACGGCGGATTGAGTTGGCAGGCGGCGGGCTGCGGCTCACAGAGTCGGCCTCCGTGGAAAACAGCGCCGTAGGCGCGAAATCTTTGTAGAATCGCCACCCGAAAAATGATGAAGCCCCGTCAGGGGCGGCATATTCTGGAAACCATTCGTCGCCGGGTTGGGAAATGAATCGTCCGCGGAAGATGTCGCTCCTGACGGAGCTGGGAAATTATTTTTGGGTCTGAGTTCTACAAAGATTTCGCCCCTGACGGGGCTGAGATGGAGCGCGACCTTCAGGTCGCTTCAACGGGCGAGGGCAAGAGGTGGGGCGATTTCAATTGGGACGGTGAAGCGGCGTGAACGCCGCGCGCCGGAATATAATCATTCTGCCAATCTTGAAATCAAGCTGCGCTCTTTCTGAAGCCGAAGCTCCTCATCCATCTTTGTTTTCTCTGCAAGGATTGCCTCGCTGGCTGCTTTGAACACTGGAATGTTTGAATCCACAAGACCTTTGAAACCCTTGGCGTTTCCAAAATGGGTTTTGAGTTGTTCAGTTAATATGCGCGCGTCGGTGGACAACTCGGTTCGCAAATCGTGTTTGAGCACATTCATGCGTTCCAGAATGTGGCACAACTCGAAGTGGCAATGACCAATCTCTTTAACCAAATATGCGTTCCTCTGAAATGCATTGATTGTGATTTTGCATTTCTCAAGAAAGCTCGGATAGATGCTGTAGGTAGGAATAATCCAATCAGCACGCCACGAACTTGCCTTGGCCGCAATTGCCTCCAACTCTCCCGATAGCTGCGTTAGTTTTGCTCGATAAAAGTCCAGTTCGTTCGCTGCGGATTGGAGAGCGGCGATGTATTCATTTAGCTCTTTAATTCTTTCTTTGGACTCTTGGTGATACTGATTCAACAAGAAGCCCAATACGACTCCACCAACACCAATTAATCCGCCGATTATCCCGACAACAAATTTGAAACCCAAACCTTCGGATTGGTCGCTTTCAGCAAGAATCAGTGCTAGGTCTGGAATTAGCATTATGAGCTCACTTCAGTAAACTTTGCATAAAGGAAATAATTCCGAACAAACCTGAAATCAATCCAACGATAATAATGACCAAAGCGAAAACTGGATTCTTCTGCATGATGGCCGCGAGTGTCGCAATAATTCCGCTTTGTGTGTCATGGAAAACGAAACGCTTCGTTTGAACGTCGGACTTAGTACCCAAGAAGAAATCACTCTTGGGTTCTGCCCAGAATTCCATCTCGTATTCGCCAGCCAATTCGGGCACGAAATCAAATTTAATCGCAAACGGCTCGTCGCAAACTTGGCGCACGACCTCCGACTCAAATTCTGAGACTATTCCGTTTGGCGACGTTACTTTTAAGTGCCCTTGGA
>CAYIOH010000227.1:0-6771 GCA_964364975.1 uncultured Bifidobacteriaceae bacterium | reverse complement strand
CGGGTGCTGAAAGACCTGATCGCCGCGGAAACCGTCGAGATCGGCGACACCCAGGTCAAGCGCGCCGCTGCCGCGCTGGCCACGGCTGAGGCCGCCCTCGGCGTGGCACGTCTGGATCTCGAACGCACCACCGTGCTAAGCCCGGTGGATGGCTATCTCGGCGACCAGACGATGCGCGTGGGCGATTACGTGCTGGCAATGGGCAGCCCGATGGCGCTCTCGCAATCCGTCACCCTCGGCATCATCAGCAATACGGAAATGATCATGCCGCGATTTTTCGGTTCGGGGGCGCGGTTCAAGCTGGACGGCGAGGACGTCGGCTCACTCGTGAAGTGGATCGGCCACGACGCGGCCATTTACGGCGGCAATTCCGGCGGGCCGTTGGTCAACTTGAAGGGCGACATCATCGGCATCAACGAAATCAGCTTCGGCCTCGGCGGCGCGATTCCGGGCAATCTCGCCAAAACGGTGGCCAGAGAGATCATGGCCAACGGAAAAATCCAACGTAGTTGGCTGGGCGTGGATACGCAGGCGACTTTCAAACGCTCGAAGAACCCGCGCGGCGTCATCATCAGTGGCGTGCTGGAGGATTCGCCGGCGGAAGCCGCCGGACTGAAGACCGGCGATCTGCTCCTTAAAGTGAACGGCGCGGCGACTAACGTTCGCTATGACGAACAGATGCCGGATTTCATGCGGATCGTCACGGGTTTGCCGATCGGGAAACCCGTTGACGTGGTTGTTGATCGCGATGGGAAGCCGGTGAAGTTGCAGGTGGTCGCCATTGAACGTGGTGAACTTTATCCAAAGCAAAAGGAACTGAAGCAATGGGGACTGACGGCGCGGAACATTTCTCCGCTCATGCGGCGCGAGATCAAGCGGGCGAGCCTCGACGGTGTGCTGGTCGGCACCGTGCGACCGGGCGGGCCGGCGGGCGACGCCAAGCCGGCGTTGGAACGTCGGGACGTGATCCTGGAAGTCGGCGGCACGCCGGTGAAAAATCTTGAGGGCCTGATCGAAGTCACGGCGCAACTGACCGCCGGCAAGACCGAACCGATACCAGTGATTGTCACTTTCGAGCGCAAAGCGGAGCGGTTTCTCACCGTGGTCAAGGTGGGCATTGAAGAGTTGAAAGACCCCGGCCTCGAAGTCACGAAGGCCTGGCTCCCGGTCGAGACGCACGTCATCAGCCGCGATATCGCGAAGCAACTCGGCCAGCCATCGCTCAAGGGTTATTACATCACGCGAGTTTACGCCGGAACGACGGCGGAGAAAGCCGGACTGAAGACGGGCGACTTCATCATCGCGCTCGACGGCGAAAGGCTTACGGCGTCCGCGCGGGAACACGAGGACGAACTGGCCACCCTCATCCGGCAATACGACGTGGGCAAGCAGGTCGAGTTGACGCTCCTTCGGGACAAGGCCGAGATAAAAGTGCAGGTCGAACTCGCGCGCTCGCCGCGGGTGCAGCGCGAAATGAAAAAATATCGCAACAACGATTTCGAATTCACCACGCGCGACATTTGCTTCTTTGACGCCGCCGAGGAGCAATGGCCCGGCGATCAGCGCGGGGCGCTGGTCGAGGACGTGAAGCCGGGCAGTTGGGCGGAACTCGGTTCGCTGGGCGTGGGCGATCTGGTTTTGGAAGTGGACGGCCAGTCCGTCGGCAACGTGGATGAACTGCGCCAGCAGATGGAAAAAGTTTCGTCCGGCAAAAAGCCGGTCGTGATGATGAAAGTTTTGCGCGGCATTCACACGTCGTTCCTCGAAATTGAACCGGCCTGGAAAAACTAACCTCAACCCGAATAAATCACGTCTATGAAATCAACCCTCTGCGTTCTCGTCTCGCTGCTGTGTTTATCCTTCGCCGGTCGCGCCGACGAACTGGCTGACAAAGGCCGCGACGTTTTCAAAAAGCATCAGCGCGCAGTCGTGACCGTGCAGGTGGTGCAGAAGATGACTTATTCCTCCGGCGGCCGGACCTCTGAGCCGACCGAAATGAAGCAGGACATCACCGGCACCGTGATTGACCCCTCCGGCCTCATCGTGCTGGCGCTCTCGGCGGCTGACGTGGGCGAGATGTACAAACGCATGTATCCCAACTACAAGGTGGAAAGCGAGGTCAGCGACGTGAAAATCCTGCTCGATGACGGCGCGGAAATCCCGGCGGAAATCGTTTTGCGCGACAAGGACCTGGACCTCGCGTTCATCCGGGCCAAGAGTAAACCCGCCAGCCCGATGGCCGCGGTGGACTTCGGCAAGGCCTCCAGGGCTGACGTGCTTGATCAAGTCGTAACGCTCAACCGTCTGGGTCGCGCTGCGGGGCGTGCCTATTCCGCCTCGGTCGAGCGGATCAGCGCCGTCGTGCACAAGCCCCGCACGTTTTACGTTCCGGATAGCACCATGACCGGCACCGCGCTTGGCTCACCCGCGTTTGCGCTCGACGGAAATATCGTGGGCATCCTCGTGATGCGCAGCATCAGTTCCGGTGGCGGCCCCAGCATGAACAATTTCCGTCCCGACAACATGACCTCCATCATCCTACCCGCCGAGGACGTCTTGAAAGCCGCCAAGCAGGCCCCCGAAGCCAAAGGCGACGACGAGAAGAAGAGTGAGAAGAAGGAAGAAGCGAAGCAGCAGAAGTAGCTGCAATTTCCCCGATTGATAGCGTGGCAGAACAATCTTTCCACCCGCCGCCGCAGACGAACTCGTCCGATGACCAACTTCTACTCGCCGCGTAGCGAGGTAAAGAACCGGTGCGAGCGGGGAAACCAGTAATTGATTCGGTCGAGAGACATCACCACGGAAGTCGCGCGGCCTACGATGCGTTTGCGGTCCACCGTTCCCCAAAAGCGCGAATCAAAGCTGTCATCGCGATTGTCGCCCATCATGAAGTATTGGCCTTCGGGAACGCGCAGCGGAGCGAAATTTCGCGGCGCGGGCAAGACAGGATTGCCCGCGACGGCGTGGGTTTGACCGGGAAGTTGTTCGCTGGCGAAAACGTGGCCCGCGCGGTCAGCGGCAGGAATGTCGCGCAGCAAATCCTCGGCGATGGGCTGGTAAGTGACGGGGTCTCCGTTTATGACAAGCGCGTTGTTGCGCAGTTCGATGGTGTCGCCCGGCAGGCCAATGACGCGCTTTACGAGTCGCTTGCCGTCGTACGGCGAGTAGAACACGACGATCTCGCCGCGCTGCGGGTTGCTCCACTCGGCGATGTGCCGGGTGGTGAACGGCACTTTGAGATCGTAGGCGAGCTTGTTCACAAAGACGCGGTCGCCTTCCAGAATGGTTGGCCGCATGGAGCCGCTGGGCACGACGTTCCAGTCCGCGAGTGAGGAGCGGAGCGAAAAGCCAATCAACAATAGGATCAGCAGTGGGCGTATTTCCTGTTTCCACCAGCGCCGGGCGAGCGAACGAAGAACCTTTGTGTTCATCGTGGATTCGACCTCGCCCACGAGACGACGTTCAAACCTGGCAGCGGCCAACCCCACGGTCACAGAGCTTGGTCGCTCGGCCCTACCAAGCCAGTCACCGCGCTCCGTCCACCACCTGACACACGACCGGTTTGATTTTGTGGCCGGTGCGGGCTTCGTATTGGCGCGCGATGGTTTCCATGAAATGTTCCGCCTGGTGATACGCGACGAGATTGATGGTCGCGCCGCCGAAGCCGCCGCCCGTCAGCCGCGCGCCCAGGCAGCCGGGATGTTTGCGGGCGAGTTCCACGAGCAAGTCGAGTTCTTCACAACTGTTCTTCAGAAAATCCCGCGAGCTTTCATGGCTTTGAAACATAAACTGGCCGAACTGCCGGTGGTCGTCGTTGCGCAACGCGCATTCCGCCGCCACCACGCGGGCGATCTCGCTCACGACGTGGTGCGCGCACTCGTATTCGCGCGGAGTTAAAAATGATTTGCCCGCTTGGAGATATTTCATCTCGACCGACCGGAGCGATTTGGCTTGGAGTTTCCGTGCAGCAGACTCGCAGTTCTGCCGCAGTTTCGCGTATTCACCGCCCACGAGCGCATGTTTCACGCCGGTGTCGCAAACGATGATGGCCTCGCCGATGATCGGCGCGGTTTCCACGGTCAGGAAACGGCAGTCAATGTTCATCACGGTCCACGCCTTGCCGAACAGCGAGGACACTTGATCGAGAATTCCGCAGGGCACGCCCACGAATTCGTTTTCCGCGGCGCGGCAAAGTCTGGCGTAGTGCAGCCGCTCGATGAGCGGCAGCGGCGGCAGTTCGCCCTTCTCGTTTCGCTTCGGCGGAACGGTTGCGCCGGTTTCGGTAAGACTGAAAGGATGAAGCCGGCGCACGGTGAGTGCGGTGGCGACTTCGAGCGCGGCGGAGCTGCTCATGCCCGCGCCCATGGGAATCGTCCCGTGGATGGCGGCGTTGAAACCGCTGAAGGGAACGCCGCGTTTGCGGAGTTGGGTGAGCACGCCCTTCACGTAATCTGCCCACCGCGCCGCCGGGTTGGATTTGATGTCGCTCATCCAGAATTTTTCCGGTTCGGGAAAGGCGGAAGAAACGAGTTCGATTTTTCCATCCGTGCGCGGGCCGGAGGCGACAAAGATGTATTTGTCCACGGCCACGGCCATGACGACCCCCTCGTTGTAGTCGGTGTGGTTGCCGAGGACTTCGAGCCGGCCCGGCGCCTTGACGACGTGCGGCGGCGTGTAGCTGAAGTATTTTTTGAAGAGCGTTTGGACCGTGGCGACGCTGTCGGTGGTTTTGGTCGTGGTAGGCATTTTGGTGGGGCGTGTTGCGTGTTTCGTCAAGAACATGCGGGAATGCTACTCAGTTGCTTGACGCAACACGCAATACGCAACGCGCGCTGCTGCTCATAGCCTGTCGAATTGTTTTGCGAGTTTGAAATCCTTTTCCGTGAGACCACCCTCGCTGTGCGTGCTGAGCGTCAACGTGACCTTGTTCCACCGAATATCAATGTCCGGATGATGCCACGCCTGTTCCGCGAGCTTCGCGACGGCGTTGACGAACTTTACCGAGGACACGAAGTCCTTGAATTGAAACGTGCGCGCGATGGTTGCACCCCGTTTCCTCCAATCGGGCACTTTGCGAAGAACGGCTTTGATCTGAGATGCTGTGAGTTTTGACATGGCTGCAAGCTGCCAAAACAACTTTCTGCGGTCACGTCGGAAACAGAGGAAAAGAATGAAAGCTGACAGGAAAATGGATGACAGGAATATGATTCAGTTTTCCATACGGGGCTGGCGGGGCTTTATTCCCTGTCATTTCAACTTCGGTGGTTTGCCCGCGTCCTCGTTCTTTGGCGCGGCGCGAAGGATCGTGACGTTGGTCGCCAGCGCCCAGAGCCAGCTCACGACAAACAGCGCGATGCCCAGCAGCGCCCACCGCGCGCCGTGCCAGACTGCAACCATCATTTCCAACGGGTCACCCTGCGGGTCCTGGATTTTGGACCAGTTCGACAGTCCCCACAGGATGAATTTTACCCCGAAAATCAGCGTGAGCGCGAACGCCACCATGGTGAGCAACGCCTGGGCGTAGCCAATCGCGCGCCCGGCCAGCAACGAGCCGAAACCCGGCAGCGCGAGGTTTGTGGCCGCGCAACCCCGCGCCGTTTGCGGGCTGAGCGCCTCACGGCTTCCGCGGGCCAAAGAGATTTTCATACGCGTGCAGCAACGCGCCCACCGCGAAGAGCATGTTTACAATAAGCACGGCCTGTCCCACTAACGCCAGTTTTACGCCAGCCGCCATGAGTTCGGCGCTGTGTTGCTTGAAAACTTCCAGCAATCGCATCACATCAGAATTCGCCTCCGCCCACATCCCATAAATCATCATGCCGGTTTTTATCCCGCTGAAAATGTTGAACGCAATGACCGGCAGGAACGCGACGACGAGCAGTAAAAACATCTTGAACCAGACGCGCGTGACCACCTTGCGGCTCAGTTCCATGGCCGACCAGAATTCCAGCCGTTTGTCCGCCGCCAGTGGAAGCGCAAAAATCCACGCCACCGTCAGGAAAATTCCCGGCACGATGCAAACCATGAAGCCAATTTGTGTCAGAATGGTCGTCAGCGCTCCGGCGAGCATCAGTTGCACGAAGCACAGTTTGAATCCGGCGAACACGTCGCCCACCGCCGCCGGTTCGCCGCGCATTCGCCGCAGACACGCGAGGTAAAGCCCGCCCGTCAACACGCCGCTGAGCAGCAAATGCACAATGCCGCCGATGAACGGCGTGAAGGCCATCACGAGATTCAACACTCCCACCACCAGCACGACGGCGAAAACAAAAGCAGCGTCGGATGCAAAAAATCTCCACCCGACGCCCAGACATTCGCCGATGCACACCTCCGGTTCGTCCGTGAGAACTTGATCGGCTGAAATCGTCCGGCCCACCACGGGCGGTGCGCCGACCTGCGACCGCAGCGCGTCGGCAAATTCCGGGAGCGCGGAGAGATGCTGCCAGGTGCCTCCGTCCTGCGTCAGAATCAATGATTCGCCGCTGAGCCGGCCTTCGGCAATCCATTGGCGCAATTCCTCCGCCGTGACCGGGCCATATTGTTTCTGGTCGCCGCCGATGATTTTGTAGGTGGGCATGGTGATATTTGCTACATGAGCTTGTAGGTGATTCACGCGTTAGGCGCAAGCTCCGGCGTGCGGGTGTCCCGCCCGTAGCCGATGGAACTCGGTGTGCGGTTGGAAATTTCCGGCAACCTCGTGCGATCAATGCACTGCAGCCGGGACGGTCGCGCTCCGTTCTACGGCGCGAGCCAGGCGAACGCGGGCAGATT
>CAYIOH010000226.1:0-6783 GCA_964364975.1 uncultured Bifidobacteriaceae bacterium | reverse complement strand
CTGCCTGCGATATGATTTTTCATCGCTTCGTGCGCGCACTTTTCGTCCTTGTCTGCGCATGGCAGCTTGAGCACAGCCTGTCCCGAAGCCGGTTGCAGAACAAGCACCGCAAGGATTGCGAGAAATCCAGCTGCTTTCATTCGGGCTCCCGGTGGCCAGGTTCGGCGGCGCGCGTCTGCATCTTCTGAATCGACGCAAGGCGACGGCCACATTTACCAACATTGATTGGGCCAAGAGTCAGGTTCCGCCTGGCGTTTAGACCTGCGGTCTATTCAAAAATGGCAAATCCTCTTGCGCCTTTCGAAACCGCCCTCAGCCCTTGATGATCCGCGGCAGCAGCATCTGGTGGCGCGGGCAGATCGACTTCGGGTTCTGGTACACCGCACCGGCGAACGCCTTGAGGTAGCCCTTCGATCATCCGGACCAGGCGATCATGAATCCCGGCCATTCGTGTCAGGGCGCCGGCGCTGCGTGCCTTGCTGCGTCGCGAACCTCTTGTTGAGTGCAGTCCCAGTATTTCGCCCAGGCAAGAATGTCGGACGATTTGTAGACGCCGCCCGATGGGCGTTTTGCCTTACTCCGCTTGCGTACGTTGACTGACATTGCGTGCGCTCCCGGACAGGTAGACGCCTCCAGTCTAATCCTAAGCAATCCATAGCGAAAGGGAATTGGGATAGAACCATGCTCCCGACTAACGCCCGTCGCGAATATTCGTGGTTAGCGCAGAAGCGGAGGTAAGAGTCTCGCGGACTGGTTCGGCAATGCTGCGTCGCAACTTGACAGCGCTTGTGCTTTTATCTAACCTTTCTTGGCAACCGGTTGCCATCGTTATTGCCAGGAGAGCGTCATGGCTGAATATTTGAAGAAAGCGAAGCCCAAAGCACCTCAGGACCGGACAAATCTCGAGCAGACCGTGCGGCGGATCCTGGATGACATCGTCGCCCACCGGGATGAGGCAGTCCGTAAGTACGCGCGTGAGTTCGACAAGTGGGAGCGTCATGATTTCAGGGTGACCCCGGACGAGATTCGTTCCACGGCGAACAAACTCCCCGAAACCTTCAAGCAGGATTTCGAGTATTGCCGCAAGCAAGTGACCGAGTTTGCAAAGAGGCAAAAGGACAGCCTCAGGGAATTCGAGACCGAAATCGAGAAGGGAATCGTTCTGGGGCAGAAAGTCATTCCCGTGTCACGCGTTGGCTGCTATGTTCCGGGAGGCAAATATCCCCTCATCTCGTCCGCGATCATGAGCGTTGGAACGGCGCGTGTCGCCGGCGTGGACAACATCATTGCCTGTGCGCCGCCACGCGGCCAGGACGGAATGTATCCGTACACCCTTTACGCGCTGCACGCATCGGGAGCAGATGAGATTTACCACCTTGGGGGCGTTCAGGCCCTCGCTGCCATGGCGTTCGGTTGCCTGGGGATGCAACCGGTTGACATCGTTACTGGCGCCGGAAATGCGTTCGTCGCCGAAGCGAAGCGCCAACTCTTCGGCTCGGTGGGAATTGACCTCCTTGCGGGGCCCACGGAAATTCTGGTTATCGCGGACGACTCCGCAGACCCCGCGCTGGTCGCCACGGATTTACTCGGACAGGCGGAGCACGGACCTGACAGCCCGGCGTGGCTGGTAACGACTTCCAAGTCACTTGGGCAGGCGGTTCTTCTGGAAGTCGAGCGCCAGCTGAAGACCTTGCCCACGGCTGCAATCGCCGGTGTCGCGTGGCGGGAAAACGGAGAGGTCGTCGTGGCCAACAGCGATGATGATGCCATTGACATCAGCGACAAATATGCTCCGGAACACCTCGAGGTCATGACCAAACGAAACGACTACTACCTCTCCAGGCTGAAAAACTACGGCAGATTGTTTTTAGGCGAAGAGAGCACAGTGGCGTACGGCGACAAGGGTGTGGGAACCAACCACACGCTCCCCACCTCAGGCGCGGCCAGGTACACGGGCGGGCTCTGGGTTGGCAAGTTTCTGAAAGTCGTTACGTACCAGAAGCTTTCCCCGCAGGCCAGCCATTCGATTGCACCCATCATGGCTCGAATGTGCGAGGCCGAGGGGATGCTTGCACACAAGCTCACGGCGGACGTGCGCGAGAAGCGTTACGCATGACCGGAGGGAAAGCTGCTTGGAAGAAGGAAGAAACCGCAGGTTGGTCGTCGTATATGGTCCATTAACCGTAGGAGGAAGAGATGAAGATGAAGCAAGCGGACACTGGGAAGCGCATGTCGGCACCGCGTCGCAAGTTTCTTACGGACATGTCAGTCCTGACCGCCGGCGCGGTTGCGGGAACACTCGCACCCGAGCTAAACGCGCTGGCGCAAACGAAGTCCAACAAGACCGGCGTCGTTCGAGTCTGGGGCGAACCGGGCCCCTATGGCGGCGTCGCGGTCGACGCCATGAACGAGTGGGCGACAAAGTTTGCCCCCGGATTGAAATTCCAAATTGAAACCCTGGGCTGGGACAGCGTCTACGTAAAGCTGATGACTGACCTGGCGGCACGCCGTCCGGCCAATTGCATCAGTGTAGAGTCACCCATTGCAATGCAGCTTATGGCTCAGGGACTGCTAGAGCCGCTGGATGATGTCGTCAGCAAGGTCGGAAAGAATCGAGTCATCAAAGGCGCAAAGTGGGAATACTGGGGCGCGTGGAAAGGGAAGCAATACGTCCTTCCGGCCCACCACCAGCCGCACCTTCTGATAGTGCGCATGGACGTGATAAATGAACTCGGCTTGGGCAACCCCGACACCTGGGATTGGAATGACCTGCTCAAGGCAGCCAAGACCGTGTCCGAAAAACGCAAGGACATGGCGGGAATCACTTTGGCTCTGGGTCGCAATCTTTGCACCGACTATCACTTCGCGGCGCTGATGCATTCCGCCGGCGGTCGCATGTTCGATGCGGAGAAGCAGTTCGAGGTTGTCTTCAACAGCCCAGGAACCATAGAGGCACTGGAGTACGTCAAGGAGCTATATGCCTACATGCCGAAGTCGGCCGTGAGCTACAGTTTCCTGGAAGTGACGGACGCTATCGTGACCGGCAAGACCGCGATGGCATTCTACTGGGGTCGGCCCTACGGCCGCGCCTTCGAGGAAAACAAGCAGGTCTTCCAGAACCTGGAATCGTTCAACCATGCGCGTCATCCCAAGACCGGCTATCGCTACAACTGGAACGACTTTCAGGGCTGGTGCATACCAAAGCAGAACAATGCATTTGTCAACGAAGTCAAGGCTGCGCTTGCCTATTATCAGACCTCACCGCAATGGCTCGTGCGTTACTGCCAGTCGCTGATGCCCAACGTCTCTCCGGTGTATCAGGACGTGCTGGACAACAAAGAGCTCTATACCCATCCGTTTTTCGAGACAAAGCGACGCACCATCATGACGTACTACGAGACGTCCGTGCCGTACTCGAGCAGCACCGCCAACGAAATGTTGAAGGGCGTCAATCCGCTCGCAGGTATCGTTCACGGCCGCTCTATCCTCGCCGAGACGGTACAGAAAGTGGTTCTCGAAAACGTGAAACCCGCTGATGCCGCCAAGTGGGGGCACGCGCAGCTCGAGCAGGTGCGCAAGGAGCACATCAGTCTTGTTCTTTGAGAACCGGGCCGGCGCGGAAGGGGAAATTCTCCTTCCGTGGCCCAGGGCCAGAGGAAGCTGTCGTGCAGACTGACTGGAAGGTTGCGGACAACCGTCTCGGCATACTTTTCATACTGCCGTTCGTCCTGACCGCTCTTGTGTTCATGGTTTACCCCGTGCTCGATGCGGTGCGGATGGCGTTCTTCTACATCGACCCGCTGGATCCGACTGGCGATCATTTCGCCGGGATCGACAACTTCCAGTTTATTTTCTCCGATCCTCTGTTCTGGAAGTCCTTCCAGAACGCCGCGGTCTGGACAGGAACTTCCATCGTCTTGCAGACGGCGATCGGAGTAAGCCTCGCTTTGCTGTTGCATCTGCAGCTTCGAGGTATCTCGTTTTTCCGGGGCTTGCTCCTCTTTCCCTACATCGTCCCGACGGTTGTCATTGCGCTTACCTGGCAATGGATGCTCAACCCCGAAGTCGGCATCGTCAATTACGCCCTCAAGAGGGCAGGACTTATCTCGGAAAACATCTACTGGCTGTCGACGCCCGGAATGGCGATGGTCTCCACCATTATGCTGAATGTCTGGAAATACACGCCGTTCGTGACGATTTGCGTCCTGGCGCGACTCCAGACCATACCGCTCGAACTCTATGACGCCGCCGCCGTGGACGGTGCGAGCGTCGTGCGCCGCTTTCTCGACATCACGCTTCCGCAGCTGGGAGAGGTTCTGGTCGTCGTGGTCGTTTTTCGTACGATCTGGACATTCAACAAATTCGAGGAAATCTATCTTCTTACGCGCGGTGGTCCTGGCACATCGACTTTCAATTTGGCCATCTACTCATTCGAGCAATCGATCGCCAACCTGAAGATGGGCGTGGGTGCGGCGACGGGCGTATTCATGATGTGCCTTTTGTTTGTCGGCAGCGTCATTTACATCCGGCTGTTTCGATTCGACGAGGATTCCACCGCATGAACTCCGGCTTCGGTCATGCGGCACTAAAGGTGATCCGGCCCGCAGTGGCCTACGCGGCCTTGCTCCTCATCAGCTACATCGTCTGCTTTCCACTCATCTGGGCATTGAGCACCTCGTTGAAGCCGTCGGGCGAGCTTAGCGCAATGCCCCCCCGGATTGTCCCTCAGACAATGACGTTGGTGAACTACAAGCACCTCATCACAGGCAAACAGCAATATTACGGGGCCTCCGAGGGCTACCGGCCCTCCTCCGCTCCGCCGCAACACTTCATGACCTGGTTCCTGAATAGCTGCATCGTGAGCGGTGGCAGCACATTGATAAGCATCGTCGTCAGTACGCTTGCCGCTTATAGCGTGACCCGGTTTCGGTATCCAGGACGCCGCTTGGTTCCCTATTTCAGTCTGCTCGGATACATGGTGCCGTCCATCATTCTGGTGTTTCCGCTTTTCATGGTGATGACCCGGCTCGGTCTGACGGATTCCCTTTGGAGTCTGGTATTCGGGTACGTATCCATAACGCTGCCGTTTTGCATGTGGCTCCTTTGGGCATTTTTCCGCGGGCTGCCATTGGAATTGGAGGAGGCGGCACTGATCGACGGCGCGAGCAGATTGCGGGTGTTTTTCGAGATCGTCATACCCGCAGCAATGCCAGGCATCATCGCTGCAGCGATATTCTCGTTGATCGTGTCTTGGAACGACTTTCTGTTCGGACGCGTATTCATGAACTCCATCGAGCAATTGCCCCTTACGGTGGGTGTGATGCTGTTTTTCGAAGGCGTTCATGTCGATTGGGGACTTCTGATGGCTTCCGCCGTCCTGATGACCGTGCCCATGGCTATCCTGTTTATGCTGATGCAGCGCCACCTTGTCGCCGGATTCGGCGCCGGCGCGGTCAAAGGTTAGAAAGTAAACAGCGTCCATGACCATCCGCCTCGATCACATCAATAAATCCTTCGGGGACGTGCGCGTCCTGCATGACGTGCATCTGAGTTTCGAGGAGCGGGAGTTTGTCACTCTCGTGGGGCCGAGCGGCTGTGGGAAAACGACGCTATTGCGCATTTTTGCCGGCCTGGAAACGGCCACAAGCGGCGCGATCTTTCACGACGACAGGCTTGTCAGCAACCTGGCCCCAGGCAAGCGCGACATCGCGATGGTATTTCAGAACTACGCGCTCTATCCGCAAATGGATGTGTTTCATAACATCGGTTACGGACTGAAAGTGCGGGGGGTGCCAAAGGAAGCGATAAAGGCTCAAGTGCACGAGGTCGCCAGGGTGCTGGGACTCGAAGATTTGCTCCAAAGAAAACCGAAGCAACTATCGGGCGGACAACGCCAGCGCGTCGCCCTGGGCCGGGCAATGGTCAGGAAGCCGTGGCTGTTTCTGATGGACGAACCGCTGAGTAACCTCGACGCGAAACTTCGGGTTACGATGCGAAGCGAGCTGAAGCGGTTCCATATCAGCCTCGAAACGACCACTGTTTACGTGACGCACGACCAGCTGGAAGCCATGACGATGTCGGACCGGATTGCCGTCATGGAGCGCGGCGTGATTCAGCAGTTCGGCACTCCCCAGGAGATCTACAATCATCCGGCCAACCTGTTTGTGGCCGGCTTTATCGGAAGTCCGCCGATGAATGTGGTGGAAAAGGTTCACGTTCAGGATGGAAAGCTTTTTGAGCGAAGCTCGGGCGCCTCCTATGTCCTGCCCGTGAGCTCACTGGAGTCTTTCGGCGCAAACCTCGCGGACCGCGATTTAGTACTTGGCATCCGGCCGCAGGACGTGCGAATTGACCCTGAGCCCGCAGCGGGTTCCCTGACCGGCAAAATCGAGCTTATCCAGTTGGTAGGTTCCGAGAAGTTGCTCGATATCAGCTTGCCCGGGGGCGTGCGCCTCACAGCGGAAGTGCGTGCCGACCTGCCCGTGCGTCCCGCGCAGGAAGTCGGCATCGAGTTCGACGCGAGCCGCGCGCATTTGTTCGATGCCGGAACGCAGCGCAATGTTCTCCACGAATGATGAATAACATTCAATGCGCGATGCACCAAGCAAGACCGGGCGTGAAGGTACAGGCGCCGGGGCGAAGAGAACAAGCAGGCTTCGTGCGATGGCTGCAAAGCGTCAGCCGTTTCTGCGCAGCGTAGCCTGACCGGAATGGCTAAATCCGCTTTTCCGCGCCTGGCCGGACAGCCGGTTACTCTGCTCGATGTCGCAAGGCGCGCCAAGG
>CAYIOH010000225.1:0-6785 GCA_964364975.1 uncultured Bifidobacteriaceae bacterium | reverse complement strand
TCAGAAATAAATTTTAGCAAACACTGATCAGAGACTTAACCGGACACCCGTGATGAAGAATATGATTACCCGTTCCCTTTTTGTTTCTGCTGCCGCCATCGCCGTGATGTGCGGAACTTCAGCGGCCAACGCCGCCATCTTAACTGATATTCCCATGCAGGGCGGCATGGCGATGCCAATGGTTTCGTATCACACAGATGACGGCAGGATGCACGTCATGATGCCGGCGGAGATTCCGCAACTTACGCCGGTGCTGGTGAGCATTCCCAACGACAGTTTCGATCCAGGCGATCCATGATTTGACGCGCTCGATCCCAGCCGCCAGGGCGCGTCGTTCAACCGGCGTTACGGCTTCGTGATGGATGCGATGAGCGATCCATTACCGGCGGGGACGCAAATGTGGATACGCAAACTCTCCAGCCCGGCAAATCTCAACCTATATCGCCACTCGACCTCAGTGCCGAAGGCATTCGAGCCAATCTTCGGCACAGCCGGAGTGACGAACGCCCGCTATTGGAACGGCATGATGTTTCATCCCACCGTTGCCGCGCCGCCGGGAACAAACAGCTACGCTGCGACCTTTGAAGTGTATCTGCTGGGCACCACGACCGGTCAAGAAGTGCCCAACTCAAGCAGCGGCCCGCTGGTATTCAATTGGACGAACGTGCCGGATGGTCGTCCTGCCGTTTCATCCCTTGGATTTATTGATGGCGCGCGGAGCTTCATCGTCCGGCTGGGCAAGTTGGCCTGTAACTTTTCGGCGTCTCGCGGCTCGGTAGTTTTAGAGAGCGACACATGAAGTGCGAAGAGCTACTGGCAATGTTGAACGAATACGTGGACGGGGAGATTGACCTCTCCGTCTGCCGCGAGTTCGAGCAGCACATGGCTGGATGTAATCCCTGCAAGGTGGTTGTGGACAACGTCCGTCAAACGATCACCCTTTACAGGCAGGGGCAGCCTTGCGAGTTGCCGCTGGCTTTTCAAGAACGACTGCACGCCGTTTTGCGCGAACGATGGAAGGAAACGCACGCCGGCCAGTCGCCCCAACCATGACCGTCCGATAAACGATTCAACCTATGAAAACCTCCGTTGCCTTTCATCCCACCACCATCCTCTGCCCCGTTGATTTCAGCGAGCCTTCGGACCTGGCCTTGAAATACGCCGCAGCCGGCGCGCGTGCGTTTGACGCCACGCTCGTGGTCTTTCACGTGGCGCGGTTCGAGTTGCCCGCCTATTTTACCAGCGCGCAGTCGGACGCGTTGAGGCGGCAACACCAGGCGCAGCTCAAGCAGGCTAAGGACTTCCTGCGTCTTCATGTCCGCAAGGTGCTGGGCGGCGAGACGCCCGGCGTTCGCCTTCAGTTTGAGACGGCCGATGCGCATCCGTTGGACGCCATCCTGGCCGCGGCGAAGACGCGCCGGGCGGATCTGATTGTGATGGGCACGCACGGCCGCGGCGGCGCTCGGCGGCTCTGGCTTGGGTCGGTCGCGGAAAACATCGTGCGCCAGGCCAGTGTCCCCGTATTCGTCGCGCGACAGAAACAGCATGAATTCATCAGCACCTCCGACCCGAAGGCCGCGCCCGGGTTGGCGACCGTTCTTTGTCCGGTCAATTTCAGCGAAGCGTCGCGTTCCGCCCTTCAGCACGCGGTGTCCCTCGCGCAACAGTTCAAGGCGCGGCTCATCGCTCCGTGCATCATCGAACCGGGGGACAAACGGGATGTTGCCGCAGCCAAGCGCGAATTGGCCGCGTGGCTGGATGAAACCGCCGCCGGAGAGTGCGAGGCTCAAATCCTGACGCGAACCGGGCAGGCGGCCGAACAAATCGTGTCGCTGGCGGCAAAAACGGAAGCCGATCTGGTGGTCATGGGCGCACAACGCCGCCGGTCACTTCGCGCCTGGATTTCGGGGGACACGACGGAATCCGTGCTGCGCCAAGCTCCCGCGCCGGTGCTGGTCGTGCCGCATTGAACTCATGTTCGCTTTGGCCCTGGTATTGGCGTCGTTGATCGGTCTTTCGCTGGGACTCCTCGGCAGTGGCGGTTCGATCATCACGCTGCCGGTGTTGGTCTATGTCGCGGGTATTCCCGCCCAGCAGGCGGTGGGCATGTCGCTGGTCATCGTGGGCGGCACGAGCGCGCTGGGCACACTGCTCAATCTGCGCCAGCGCGCCCTCGATTTGCGGGCGGCGGCGTTCTTCTCGGTGAGCGGGATGGCGGGCGCGTTCGTGGGGTCAAAATTCACCCACCTGGTTTCCGCGCCGGTCCTGCTGCTGCTGTTTGGCGCTCTGATGCTCATGACGGGAACGCGGATGCTGCAAGACCGCGAAACGGGCTTGAAGCCGCAGCAATGTCGTCCGATGCACTGTCTGGCCACGGGCGTCGCCGTCGGTTTGGTCACCGGATTCCTCGGCGTGGGCGGCGGATTTCTCATTCTGCCCGCGCTGGTTCTGTTCGCGGGGTTGGAGATGAAGCCAGCCATTGGCACATCTCTGGCAATCATCGCGGTCAATTGCTTTGGTGGGTTGGTCGGCCAACTGCGCTACGTGAGCTTCGACTGGTGGCTCACGCTCGGATTCCTGCTGGCGGCGATGGCTGGAATGTTGGCGGCAGCATCGCTGGCAACAAAATTGTCCGCTTCCATCCTGCGGCGGGGTTTTGCCTGGTGCGTGGTGCTGTTGGGCGTCGCTCTGGTCGCGCGCAATCTGGTCATTCTCGTGCGCAGTGACTGAGGCGAACGGGCCGAAGCAGCGTCCAGTCTCCGAGACCTGCCTGCCCCAATTCTGTAACATTTTTCACCCTCGCGGCTCAGTTCATAGTGGAAAGAAAGGCAAATGCGTATGAACACCGCAGCCACAGCCGAGTTTCGGACCGCCGCCTCACCGGGTAGTTATTCGGGCCGGCGCTCGTTGCACTCGGTGACTTTTTTTTGCGACGCGCCGAGCGCCCGCAGCGTGGCCGTGATCGGCAATTTCAACCAATGGAATTCAAACGCGCATCCGATGACGCGGATGCTGGATGGCCAGTGGGTAATTCGTTTGGACCTCCCGCACGGGCACTATCGGTATCTATTCCTGGTGGACGGCCAGCCGCGACTCGACCCGCGCGCCCACGGCACGGTGCGCGAGGCTAACGAGTGGCTGGACGCCGCCTCGCTCCTCGAAGTGAGTTGATTCAACTTGAAGCCACACCATGAGAACGCTCCCCAATCCGCTCCCCGCCGCAGGCGTGGCGTTTCCAAAACCCGGTCGCCACGCCGCCCTGTCGAGTGAATGGCCCGCGCGGCGACTGATTTTTGCATCCCTCGCGGCACTGGCCTTGGCGTTGTCCGCTGCCGGGGCAACGGATGCGGCCAACCCGGAGTCGGCGCTCGGCGACGCACCCCGGCAATGGTCGCTTTCGCTCCGCTAGGAGAATGACACGTTTGGCGGGTCGGATCGGTTTTACACCGATGGCGCGTCGCTCTCGCTGGCGCACACCGGGCCGAGCTGGCTTGACCCGGTGGCGGATTGTTTGCCGTGGGGCGAGGGCCGGCGCACGGTCGGTTACGACTTCGGCCAGATCATGGTCACGCCTTCCGATACCACGCTGCCCGTGCCCGATCCGAATGATCGTCCCTACGCCGGGATTCTCTACGTGGGGCTGTCCCTGCACGTGGAGCGGGACAACCACTACAACGGAATCAAGTTCATCACCGGCGTGGTCGGGCCGTGGTCGCTGGCGGAGGAAACGCAGAAACAGGTGCATCGCTGGGTGGGCGCGGGTCTGCCGCAAGGCTGGGATTACCAGCTCCACAACGAGCCGATTCTCAATCTGGTCTATGAGCACCGCCGCAAATACCGGCTGTTGGGCACGCCACACGGATTGGCCGTCGAGGCGCTGCCGGTCGGCAACGTCATGCTCGGCAACGTGCTCACGCAAGGCCAACTCGGCGGGCAGTTCCGATTCGGTTACAACGTCCCGGACGACTTCGGCACTACCTTGATGCGCGGGATGGTTCACCTGCCGCCGCCACGTCCGCCGGCAGATGCCGCCGCGCCGAAATGGAGCGTCTATTTCTTCGGCGGCGGCAACGCCAACTTCGTGCTCCGCAACATCACCTTGGACGGCAACACTTGGAAGGACAGCCCCAGCGTGGACAAGGAGTGGTTTGTGCCGGCGGCGGAAGTGGGCATGGCGGTGTCGTTTCACCGGCTCACCACCGCTTTTGCCTACGTGTTCTGGGGGCAGGAATTCGAGGGGCAGAAGGATTACTCCGAGTTCGGCGCGTTCACCGTTTCCTACAACTTCTAAAACATGCAACTCCGACTCCATCTCTTGGCTGAAACCGCAAGCCGCCCGGCGATTTGCCGCCGTCTTCCGCTTTTGTCGCTCGCGCTGGTCTTGGCGGTCGTGCCGCTGGGCGTGCGCGAATCGTATTCGTCCTGCCGGGACAAGGGCGCTTGTAACTTTTGAACCGTTCCCGGCTCAGTCACATTGGAAACAAAACAGTCGAAGCTATGAAAAATATCATCGAACTCAACGAAGCGAATTTTGAACAGGAAGTGCTTAAGACGACCGGCCCGGTCGTCGTGGATTTCTATGCGCCGTGGTGCGGGCCGTGCAAAATGCTCGCCCCACTGCAGGACAAGCTGGCCGCTGAATACGCCGGCCGCGCCCGGTTTGTGAAGGTCAATGTGGATGAAGCGCCGCGCCTGGCGATGCGTTACGAGATTACCGGTGTGCCCACGGTCATGCTGTTCCGCGGCGGTTTGATTCTCGATACGTGGGTCGGCCTGCCCAATCCCCGCGCGCTCAAGGCCCGGTTGGACGAACTGGCCGACACCACTGCGTCCGCCGCCGCGCCGGTCCGGTGAAACGTCTGGCCGCGATGAACACCGCCTGCGAACTGCCGCTCACCAACGCCACGCCCGGCGAGGTCCGGCGCGTGTTCCAGACCGCCCGCACGATTGCCATCGTCGGCTTGTCGGACAAACCGGAGCGCGACAGCTTCCGCGTCGCCCGTTATCTCCAAGCGCACGGCTATCGCATCATTCCGGTCAACCCGAATCTGGCCGAGGTCCTCGGCGAGCGCGCTTACGCGAGCCTGCGCGACGTGCCCGAACCGGTGGACATCGTGGACGTTTTCCGCAGGCCGGACGCCGTGCCGGGTCTCGTCGAGGACGCCATTGCCATTGGCGCGAAGGCGGTCTGGATGCAGGAAGGCATTGCGCACAACGCCGCCGCCGACCGCGCCCGTGCCGCCGGACTCCAAGTGGTGATGAGCAAGTGCATCATGAAGGAGCATCGCAACGTTTTCGGAGGTTGATACCATCTCGTCACAGGCATGGCCATTCACGTTGTCATCGCGGAACTGGCAGTCATCTCCTGGGTGCGCCACCGCTACATGGACACGCCGCCGCTTTCCGCCGCCATGCAGGTCGGGCTGGGCGGCGCGCTGGTCTTTCTCGTCGGCTGGCTGATTGGGTTCAGGCTGAACTTGGGGGTTCGCCGCCATTTGCCTGATGCTCAGTCTCCGGGATTTGGCCAACATCGCCTGTAACTTTTTTGCTCGCTGCGGCTCGGTTCAGGTAGGAACTGAATGCGTATGACTATGAGAATCACCATCGGCGTGGCGGTGGGCGGGGCGCTCGGCTACGGCTACTACAAGCTAGTCGGCTGCCCCACGGGCGCGTGCCCGCTCACGCGAAACCCGTGGATAACCACGCTTTACGGCATGGCGCTCGGGGCGCTGTTCGCCAGCAGCTTCCGCTGAAATCTCAACAAACCTGCCTCGTTATGACACTCGAACGCTATATCCGACTGTTCGCCGGTTCGTTTATTCTCGCCAGCCTCTTGCTGGCGCATCTGCACAGTCCGCACTGGCTCTGGTTTACAGCTTTCGTCGGTTTCAATCTTCTGCAATCGTCGCTCACACGCTTCTGCCCGCTCGAGATTCTCCTGAAGAAGCTCGGCGTGGGCACAGAGAACCCAGGAAGCTGAAACTCACACCGCCATGAAGAAACACTCGAATCCAGACCCAAAGCCGGAGTCCGCCGCCACGCCTCGCCTGGCGGCGCTGGTCACGTTACTGTTCGTTGTTGTTCCCCAGCTTCCCGCTGCCGAGCCGTGGACGCTCGACCGCGCCATCGGTTTTGTGCTCACCAACAGCCCCGACGCGCGCATCGCCCAGAAACGCATCGCCGCCGCCCGCGCTGGCATCGAGCAGGCCAACTCCGCACTTTGGCCGCATCTGCAATTTCAATCCGGTTACACGCGCACAGACAATCCGATGTTCAGCTTCGGCAACATTCTCAACCAGCGCGCCTTCAGCCCTTCGATCAACTTCAACGACGTGCCCGACACGGACAATCTCAACGTGCGCGGCGTGCTCACCCAACCGCTCTACACCGGCGGGCGCATCAGTGCCGGGCGTGACGCCGCCAAGGCGAATACTGAGGCCGCCAAGGCCAGCGCCGAGGCGGTGCGCAACACGCTCGCCTTTGAAGTGGCACGCACCTTCCACACGATCCTCAAGACGCGCGAGTTCATCCGCGCCGCCGAGGCCGGGGTGCGTTCCTTTGAGAATAACCGCATGATTTCGAGCAACCGCGTCACCACCGGCACGGCGCTGAAAACGGACGTTCTCGATATGCAGGTGCGGTTGGCCCAGGCGCGCGAAGACCTGGTCCGCGCCCGCAACGCCAACGCACTTTCCGAGCGCGCGCTGCGGACCGTGCTCGGACTCGAAGACAGCGCGGGCGAATTCGTCGTGGCCGACCGCGCGCCAGCCGTCGTCGTGCCAGAA
>CAYIOH010000224.1:0-6791 GCA_964364975.1 uncultured Bifidobacteriaceae bacterium | reverse complement strand
AATTCATTCAAAATCGGTCCGGAGTTTTGAGACAGTCTCACTCCGTGCGCGCCGCAAACTCGAAGCGGTCATCCAAACGGCGCGCACGGAGTGACGTGCCCTACCGACCTCGGCATCGGCCAAAAACATCGGGCTAAAGCAGTTTCCGGAGATGCTCAATGGAACGACCGGCCTGCGTGACCGTGCCACATTCCACCGAGAGCACGATGTGGCGCTTCGCCTTGCGGCAAATCTTGATCACGCGCGCCCAGTCAATCACGCCGTCGCCGCACGCGCAGCCGACCGGCGTGCCGGTGACCTTGCCGCGCTCGGCGTTCGACTGCTCGACCGCGATGTCCTTGGCGTGCAGATGCACGAGCCGGCCAACCACGCGCGCCAGCCATTTGTAGGGATCGTGGCCGCAGAGGTAGCTGTTGCCGGTGTCGAAATTGATCCCGATGGCCGGGCTTTTCACCAGCCGGTAGATGCGGTCCAAGCCGTCCGGGTGCTTGCTGTATTGCTGGTGCGGTTCCAGTCCGATCAACACGCCGCGTGGTTCGGCGACCTTCGCGGCCTCCATCAGCGTGTAGCGCATCAAGACGTGATCCTCCTCCTCCGTGGTCCACGCCGGTTTCGGTCCTTCGTCACTGTTCACCACGGGCGCGCCGCACTCGGCGGCAAAGCGGATGCCCTGTTTCAGATATTCGACGCTGATCTCCGGCTTGATCAGCGGGCAGTGCGACGAAAGGCCGGACAACTTCACGCCGGACTTCGCGCAGGCGCGTTTGATGCGCAGCGGATCGTCGAGCATGGAGACGCTGTGGAAATAGCCCGCCTCGCTGAGCAGTTCGCGGCCGAGATGGACCATAGGCTCGACGTATTCGTAGCCCAGTTCCGCGGCTTTCGCGACGCCCCACTCGAAGGACTTGTCCTCGTGACGGACGAACTCAAGGTTGATGCCGATGCTGATCTTGTTCATGGCGATGGAGGGTTGAGGGTTGAGAGTTGATGGTTGAAAAATTTCAAGGTGACGACTCGCGCCAGCGCCGGGCGCGGGTTTCGAGCGCCTCCGTGGTTTTTATTTCGGGATAAAGCAGCACGAGGTAACGCAACGTGAACTTGTCGCCACTGTGATAGACGAGCGGTTCCTTGTCGAGGAGTTGCGTGGCGGAAAGATAGGGAAACGCCGTGAGCATCGAGAAGAATGCGCCGTCGCCGCGGGTGTTGGCCGGATGAGGCACGAGGGCGATCGTCGCGGGTTGATCTGGCGCGGCGAACGAAACCGACGCCCATTTCGCGGGCGACACCTCCTGACGTTTGACCAGGTCGGGCTTGCGCCCGGCGTAAGAGTGGTCCGCCAGTTTGTCGAGGTCCTGTCGGAACCGCATGCCTAGTCCGTGGTAGTTCGCTCCGGTCAGCGTGACGTCGTTCGTCTTTTTGCCGACCTCAAACTCCGCCTTCCATTCAAGCGCCGCCTCGCGGGTGGCCGCATCCACGGTCAAGACGAGCGTGCGATGCTCGATCAGCAGCGCGGCCGGCATGGTGTTCGCGAGAAATGCATCCTGCGGCGCGAGCCAGTGAATCACCTGCCGCAACGTGGCTGCGCCGGTCACAGTCGCCGACGTCTCGACGACGCGCTCGACGCCGTTGCCGGAAACTTCCTCCCAGAAGT
The DNA here is from genome assembly GCA_964364975.1 of uncultured Bifidobacteriaceae bacterium. Taxonomy (GTDB): domain Bacteria; phylum Verrucomicrobiota; class Verrucomicrobiia; order Limisphaerales; family JADLHS01; genus JALOTT01. The sequence continues at coordinate 5,140 of CAYIOH010000224.1, read as the reverse complement.
TCAGCCCGTTGACCTTGATCGCATACATCAGCCCGTGGTGATGCAGATGATCGAACGGTGCGTCGCGCAGGATGTTGCGGCCACCGAGTGCGCTGAACTCGGCGACGTAGGGTTTGGCTTGGCGCGGGTTGAACACATACCGCAGCAGCGGCTGGCCTTGGTGCGACACGATCCAGCCGTTTGTGGCCACACCGGCGTCCAATCGCAGCGGTGATTGCGCCGAGCAAATTCCCGTGACGAACGACAGCAGTGCGGCAAGGGCGAGGGAGGGTGTTCTCATGGCTTCAAAGTACGATCTCGCGTTTCGTCGCGTCGAAGGTGGCGACCTTGCGGTTGAGGAACGCCAGCATCGCCATGCTGAGCGCGGCCTGCACCTTGAGGCCAAATTCGACGTCGCTCACCGGCTTCTCCCGCGTGCGGACGCAGGCGAGGAAATTCTTCCAATGCAGCGGTGTGGCATCGGTCTTGAGTCCGGGCACAATCCGGCGTTCGCCCTTGTGCGGAATGACGGTGATGCTGTCGAAGCCGCCCTCCCAGCCGCCGGCGTTCTGCAACGTCAGCGTGCCTTCATCGCCCCGGATGGCCGGTTCGGTCACGTAGTCATTGGTCTGCGTGCAAACAAGGACCGCGGAGACTTTCTCCGGGAAATCCACGCACATGTTGAACGTGTCCGGCACCTCCCGGTCGTAAGTCGTGAATTTGAAAACGCCGCCGGACGCGACGGCGAGCGAGGGATAGTTCAAACCCAACGCACTGACGAAAGGCGTGAAGACATGCGGGAAAAAGTCGGTGCAAGGCCCGCCCGCGTAATCAAGGTAGCGCCGCCAACTGAAGAAGCGCTCGACCGTGAACGGCACCTTGGGCGCATCGCCGAGGAATGCCTTCCAGTCGAGATCCGGGCCGGGTTTCGCCTGAGGATCGGGAATGTGCATACGCTCGCCCCAGTCACCGTAACGGTAATAGCCGGCCTGCACGTGCTGGATGCGGCCAACCGCGCCCTGCTGCACCAAATCGCGCACCTTGCCCCACGCGGGACTGGAGTTGCCCTGGTTGCCGACCTGCACGACGCGTTTGAGCTTTTGCGTCTCCTCAAAAAACTTGCGGCAAAGATTAAACTGACTCCAATGCCCCATCGGCTTCTCGCAATAGACGTCCTTGCCGGCGCGAATCGCATCAATCGCCTGCGGCACGTGCAAGCGATCCGGCGTGGCGACGCACACCACGTCCACGCTGGGGTCGGCCAAGAGTTCGTGGTGCTTCCGGTAAGCCTTCGCACCGACCTGCTTCGAAACTTCATTCAGGCGAAAGCCGTAGGCATCACAGACGGCAATGATCTGCACCGGTTCCCCAGCCTCGCCGAGTTTCCTGACCGTGTTGACGTGGCTGCGTCCGCGCCCACCCACGCCGATGAAGCCCACGCCGATGCGGTCATTGGCGCCGAGCACGCGCCCGCGCGAGACGAAGGGGAAAACGGTCACGGCACCAGCCACGGCGGCGGCTTGCGCGGTCGTGCGAATAAAATCCCGCCGGCATATCTTCCGGCCCGGAGCTGGAGGGTGTTCGGTATTTTTCATGCGAGAGTTCTGGTGCACATCAGGTTCCGCGTCAAGATTAGATATTCCCGGCGCGACATGCTTCCACACTTTTCCACTGCGAAGGTTGAACACGGTTGTTGACTCGCCCAGCCTGCCGGGCTGGGACACGCTGCCGGGGCGGACGTTGCCCGCGGGCATGATTTCCACCTTGGGATTCTAGGGTGCCGCCTGGCCCGAGGACAGGATCACGCGGTATTTCAGCACGAGCGGCTTGCCCGGCTCCAAAGTCAACGGTTCCAGGCCGGGATAGGAGACGTTGACCAACGCGAATGAGTGGCGCATTAGCCAGCCGTTCTTCGGATAACCGGGGTTGGACGGGTCGTCCTCGACGCGGATCGCTTCCTTCTTCCCCGCAAACGTGCCGAGGATTTCCGCCCACGGATGCCGCGCCATCACGCCATCCTTTTCGGAAACACCTTCGTCCGTGCGGATGATGGTCTTCGCCGCGCCGCCATCGCGGGGCGCGGTGCGGAACGTAAAGCCGCCGTAACCTTTCTTGGCGTCTGGCGTGCCGACAATCACCACCGGCTTGTCCGTCGCTTCAAAACGCAACGTGAAATCCAACTGGCGGCGGTCATTGGCGGTCGGATGTATGACGATCTCCACGTCCTCCTTCACAAACTTGAGTTCGCCCGAGAACCAGCCGTTCTCGACTGCCAGCCGGGCCACCGGGCCGTTGGTCTCGCGCGCTTTCCAGCGCACGAATTGTTGGCGGAAGCCTTGGACGGCCCAGATGTCGTCGGTCTTGCCGCCGAACGTGACCACAGGCCACGCCCAGAATATCCCGCGATGATGCGGATGGTTCCGGTTGAAATCGTCGGTCAACAGCGTGCCGTCCGGCGCATAAACGGGATGCAGATAGGTGGAACGCCGCGTCGCTTCCGGCGCACCGTCGGCCAGGATGCCGCCAAAGTTATAGACGAAGACGGGCTTGCCATTTTCGGACAATTCCAACGAGGCCGGGCTGATCTCGCGAAAGGCAAATGGCGCTGCTCCTGCCAGCGCGGCGTAACCCAAGGCGATCAGACTCACCGCAAGCAGGGCGGGAATTCGTCGGGACGAATGTAAAGTTGCGTTCATGTCGGTCTATATGCAGGTTGGTTTCGGCGCTGTCACGCAGAAATATTTCCCCGAATGAAATGTGGGCTTGCAACGTCCATCCGTGCATAATCGGATCGGTCTTGGGAAAACATTTATCTATGAAAAAACTTCTCTGCATCGGTTCAATCGCCTTCACCGGGCTGCTGACGAGTCTGAACGCTCTCGCGACGGAAAATACTTTTCTGGGCCAGTGGGCGCTGAATCCCGCCGCCGGGGGCGCGGGCTGGCTTGAAATCAAACCGGCGGATGGTTCGCTGACCGGCACGCTGCTTTGGATGGGTGGCAGCCCCGAACCGCAAACCCGCGTCTGGATGGACGGCGACAAACTGGTCGCGTTGCGTGTCTGGAACGAGAACATCCGCGACTCCGCCGGCAAAATCATTCGGACTCTTCCGCACCCCGCCATCCTGACTGCCACGCTGACGGGAGATCAGATCACCGGCACGCTTTCACAACCATCAAACGACGGCACCAGTGTTTGGCGCGATGAATTTGCCGGCGTCCGCATCCCGCCCGCGCCACCCAAACCCGATTTGTCCACGATCCGCTTCAGCGAGCCGATTCAGTTGTTCAATGGCACGAATCTCGAAGGCTGGGCCGTGATTGGCGGCGCGCATTGGTCCACGCTGGGTTTGAAGAAGCCGGACGGCACCAGCGCGCAGGGGTGGGTGCCGGTTGATCCCAAGGTCGCCAACGGCTGGTCGGCGCAGGACGGCTTGCTGGTCAACGATCCCGTGCAAAAGCCCGGACAGCCGAGGCTGCATTACGGCAATATTCAAACGCTCCGGGACTTCGAAGACTTCAACCTCACGCTGGAAGTGAACGTCGGCCCGAATGGCAACAGCGGAGTCTATTTGCGCGGCATCTACGAAGTGCAGGTTTTTGACAGCTACGGTAAACCGCTTGATCGCCACAACCTGGGTGCCATCTACGGACGCATCACGCCCACCGTCGCGGCGGAAAAGCCCGCCGGCGAATGGCAGACGCTCGACATCACCCTCGTGCAGCGGCACGCCACGGTGAAACTCAACGGGAAAACGATCATTGATAATGAACCGCTTGATGGCTGCACCGGCGGAGCACTTTGGTCCGACCAATCGCGACCCGGCCCGATCTACCTCCAAGGCGACCACACCGGAATCAAGTATCGGAACATCGTGCTTCGGCCGGCCGTGAAATAATTCATCCCTAACTGGCGATCGCGCCGGGATGCTCGACTCTCAACTGGCGGGCCATGACGAGGAAGTGTCCCGCGCCGCTTCATGTGTCAATATCAAGCACCCCTTTCCAAGCGAACGCGGCAAATCATTCACAACGCTTCAATCTCCGTGACGAGACCGGAGAGATTCGGGCGGTGGAAACTCATGTTCGGCGCGGGAACACGGTGATGACGAAGGTCCGGCGGGACGTGTTTGTGATGCGGAAAGGTCGGGGCCAGCGACGCGTCTTCGGGATGCGGGAAATCGTCATACCAAAACAGGCGTTCCGCTCCGCGATAAACCTCGTAGCCGTAGGAGGCAATCAAGGCGGCGTCAAAATCCAGTTCTTCCCGCATCCGCAGACGAATCCCATTGGCGAAGAACACTTCACCTTCGGCGACTCCGCTGAACGGGCTGTCCGACCACACGATCACGGTGGAACGGGTCACGGTCGGACGGTTCCATAACTCCGCCACAAATCGGCTGTATTCGGCCAGCGACGCGAGCGGATTCTCGCTCATTGTCAATAGGCGGGTTGCAAACGGAGCGTCGCGACGAGGCTGTGTTCCTTCAATTGCCGCGCGTAAGCCTCCTTGCGGCGCAGCCAGATTTCGTAGAGTCCCTTCCAACGGCTGAAGTCCGCGCGGCTTTCATCCAGATCGTCGTAGCGCGCGAGTTGCCCGGAGATCAACGCCGCATGGAAGTCGGCGCTCAACACGCCGTATTTCTCTTCGAAAAGAGTCATGCGGCGCTCCAGGAGTTTCATCTCCACGACCAGTTCGTGAATTTGCATGAAGCAGTCTTGTCCGCAACGCCCGGCGTGTCAATAGCCGGGCACTACCTCGCGCGGGAATGAAAAAGTGGCGCAACGGCTCGCGCCGGTCGCCGCGACCTACTCGCGAACGCTTTCGGAGCCCGCTCGCGAAGGCTTTCGGACTTCATGGCGCTTGTCGCGCTGAGAGCTTCTCACAGCGCAAGCGGATGGTAGATCGCGCCGGGATACTCGACTCTCAGCTTGCGGGCCATGACGGGAGAGTGGCCCGCGCCGCTTCATGTGTCAATATCAAGAACCGACCCCTGCTACTCCAGTGATTTTGTTAGGCCCTTCTGTCATGGTGTTTTCGGTTTCCCGCTCTGCTCAACGGCGAGCACACGCTGTTCTAACTGCTGTATCTTTCCCTCCAACTCCTTCTGCCGCGTTGCGCTGTCAACCTCAAGAAGAAGCTCATGAACTCGCCCGAAGTC
>CAYIOH010000223.1:0-6792 GCA_964364975.1 uncultured Bifidobacteriaceae bacterium | reverse complement strand
TCAATCCGGGGCCGGGTTTCAATCAGTTGCTCGACGTGATCCGCAGCGAGGTCATCACCTACGCCACCGACAAGAGCGGCAAATTCACCGAGACGCCGGCGTCCGGGCCGTCGGCCGACCGCGTGAAACAGTTGCACGAGGAACTCATCGAATACATCGCCGAAGCCGACGACTCGCTCATGGAGAAATGGATGGAGAAGGGCACGTTGAGCGAGGAGGAAATGCGCAGCGGCATCCACGCGGCGGTGCAAAAGGAATCGTTCATCCCGGTGTTTTGCGTCTCGGCGGAGAACAACATCGGCATTGCGCGGCTCATGGACGTGATCGCCAAATACGGCTCGTCGCCGGTGGACCGGGCGAAAGTCCCGGCGCACGACGCGGACGGCCAGGAAGTGGAGTTGTCGCTGACCGATCCGGACCCGGTTTGTTACATCTTCAAAACAATGAGCGAGGCTCAGTTCGGCGAGTTGTCATTCTTCCGGATTTATTCCGGCTCGGTGAAGTTCGGTTCGGAACTTTACAACACTGACCGGCGCAGCACGGAGAAGATCGGCCAGATATACATTCTCAACGGCAAGACGCGCGTGAGCGTTCCCGCGCTGAACGCCGGCGACATCGGCGCGGTGGTGAAGTTGAAGGACACACACACAGGCAACACGTTGTGCGCTCCCAAAAAACCCGTGTCGCTGCCCAAGGTCAAGTATCCCAAACCCAACATTCACGCGTCACTCAGGAACACCATGAAGGGTGAGGAGGAAAAAGTTGCTTCCGGCCTGGCCGCGTTGCACCACGAGGACCCGACGTTCCTGCACCAGGTGGACGGGGAATTGCATCAAACCGTTCTTTCCGCGCAGGGCGAGTTGCATCTGGAAGTCATCGCCGAACGCCTGCGCCGCCGTTACAACGTGCACGTGGAGTTGCACGAACCGCGCGTGCGCTATCGGGAAACTATCAAGGGCCGGGGCGAATCGAAGTATCGTCACAAGAAGCAAACCGGCGGCGCGGGCCAGTTCGCCGAGGTCTGGATGCGCATCGAGCCGAAGCCGCGCGACACCGGCGTGGAGTTCACCCAATCGCTCTCCGGCCAGAACGTGGACCGCTCCTTCGTGCCGTCGGTGGAGAAGGGCGTCAAGCGGGCGTGCGAGGAGGGAATTTTGGCCGGCTACCGCGTCGTGGACGTGAAGATTGACTTTTACGACGGCAAGATGCACCCGGTGGACTCGAAGGACATCGCGTTTCAAACGGCGGGTTACTATGCGTTCAAAGAATCCTTTGCCGCGGCGCGGGCGTGCATGTTGGAGCCGATCAACATGGTCGAGATCCGCATCCCCGAAGATTGCATGGGCAAAGTGATGGGCGACTTGTCCAGCCGGCGCGGGAAAATTCAGGGCATGGACATGGACGGCAGCTTCCAGTTGATCAAGGCGCACGTGCCGGCCAAGGAACTCTACCGGTATTCGAGCACGCTGCGCTCGCTCACCGGCGGACGCGGCGTCCACACCGAGGACTTCAGTCATTATGAGGAAATGCCGCGCGAGCAGGAAGCGAAACTCGTGGAGGAATACAAAAAGCACCGCACCGAAGCGAGTCATCACGAATGAGGCGCAACACGATCCGCCGTCAGCGCGCCGCGTAATGCTCCCATCGCGTCACGGACTTGCAACCCGCAGCGTGGCCAGTTCCGTCAACGGATTTATGAACTTACGCATCGCCCTGTTGTTGATCGGCCTCGGCCTGGCCGGGCAACCGGCCCCAGGTTTTGCCGCGGCACAAAACGCGGCTTCGAGGCCGCCGAAACCAGGCCAACCCCTCTTCACCTACACGCTGGCGCAGGACGGCACGCCGGAATCCTACGACGAAGCGATGGCCGTGGCTTGCCTGCAAGGAATCATCAATCGACAAACTCCCGAGGTTTACATCCTGTCGCGCAAGAACACCCGGCCGCAGTTCTGGCTCGACGTGCTCGCGAAGGAGGGCCGCTGGCTGGAAGGCCGGGAAAGAAATTCTCTAACAAACCTCGCCGTGTTGGTGAAGCTCGCCGGCAAACGGCTCAAGGGAGCGGTGATCTGGGATCCCGCCGTGCCCGCCAGCGTCAATGTGGCGACCACCATCGCCGGCGTTCAGGACGGCGTGGTGCTCAGTCCGGAGTTTGCCGACCGTTATCTGGGTCAGTGGCGCTTGCCGGTGCTCAAAGACCTGCGCGGCCTTTTCACCGGCGCGGAAACCGGCAGCAAGAAGAACGATGCCTACCGATGGGCCATTCGGGAGTATCTCGCCAAAGGGCGCTGTTCCTCGCACCTGCTCTGTCTTTTCGAGGATTCCTTCTCCACCCGTGCGCGCGGCGACATCGGCTACGTGCTCACGCGCGATTGGGCTGTGAAGAACCGCGCCTTCGTTTTTGACCTCTCGCCCTGGGGTGACGAGAAGCCGCTGGACGACCCCGATCAACGGCTTGGTCTGGACCTGGAATCCTACAAGCTGATGCTCGCCGAAACGCTCCGCCATTCCGCCGGCAAGCAGATGACCGAGGTCACCGGCTTCTTCGCCTTTTCCAAATACGCCAACATGCCCGACCACAAAAGCACGCACGAGCCGGTGCCGACCGAGTGGGAAACGGTCTGGTTGATCTCGCCATACAACTGTTACCAGAACACCATCTCCAGCGACTGCTTCAACCAATCGCTGCACAGCCAGGCTCCGCGACAACCGCTCCAGCAGCATCGCGCGGCGAAGAAAGTTCCGCTGGAGAACAAGACTTACATTTGCATCCTCATGGCGGACTACGACTCGGCCACGCCGCTCTATGAATTTCTGCCGAACCACTGGCACAACGCCGACCGTGGCAAAATCCCGCTGGCCTGGGGCATCAACCCGAACCTGCTCGAAACCTACCCGGACCTGATAGCCTATTTCTACAGCACCGCCTCCGCCGCCGACACCTTCACCGCCGACGCGAGCGCCGCCGGTTACATGAACCCGAACCGCGTCCGCAAGGAATACCTGCCGCTCTTCGTGAAGCACAACCAGCGTTTCTTCCGCGAAGCCGACATGGACATTGCGCCGATGGTGCTGGATTGGGATCAACCTTCGTCGGACGTGAAGGACGCCTTCCGGCAATTCTCCCCGAGCGGTTTTGCAACCATCGTGATGGACATGCACGGGACTGGCGGCAAGCTCCCTGAGCCGCACGTTTGGAAGGGCATGCCTGTGACCGAGCTGATCAACAACACCTGCAACTTCGCAAGCGCGGAGCAGACTGCCGACGCCATGGCGCGGGCGTTCAAGGCGCGCGGCAACAAAGTGCCGGGCTTTTACTTCTTCCGCATCGTATGGGTGAACCCGACCAACATCGCCGACACGCTGACCGCTTTCCGCAAGAAACGCCCGGACCTGAACTTAGAAGTGCTGGACCCGCACACCTTCTTTGCGCTGTTCAAAGAGTTCCAGCAGAGGCAACAGAAACCCCGGTGATGTCCTCGGAGCGCGGCTGGGTCGAAGACCGGCCGCAGCAGGTTCGCAATCGGGGCATTGTAAAGGGCGTGTGGCCAAATCCCGGCCCGCAACCGGCCCCGGTCGCAGCACGTCCAAATGTAGATGTTTGAAATCACGGAGAATTTTCCCGCCAAGCGTTGCGGACGGGGACCGTCCGCGCTCCGTTCGTTGTTCGAGCCTTTCGGCAACACGCCCTCAAGCTGCGCGCAACCACACGACATGCAAATAATCCCGCTTGCATTTTCCAGCCGAAGCGAGCGATGTTCGGCTGTCGTTCTCCTTGGCAAGGAAAACGTCTATGGACCGGCAATTGAATCCAGCATGGCGAAACCTGATCGCCAAGCGAAAGGAAACTCCATGAAAACACTCCGTGCGAATGGCTGTCCTCTTACCGTGGCATTTCTGGGCCTGTTCATGCTCACGCAAGGCTGCGTCACACCCACGAAAACCAGGACCGTCTCCGATGCGCTGCCGCGGCCCGGCGCGAAAGTGGTCGTGGGAACGGTTACCAACCAGACCGGACAACAATTCAACTTCGACCTGGAGTCCGACTTGCGCGCGGCCATGGTCAAACAACTGGAGAGCCGCGCTCTGCTGGCCTCCCAATCCCCGGCGGCGAGTGACCTGCTCTTGAACCTGAACGTCACAGAGTATCGGCCCGGCAGCGCATTTAAGCGATGGTTGCTTCCGGGTTGGGGTTGCACTGTGCTGGCCGTCAAGGGCAGCTTGCTTGAGTTGGACGGGCGCAAGCCGGTGGCGCAAATCGAGCACCAACGGACGGTGGCGGTGGGGGGCTTCTACACGATCGGCGCTGAACACTACATTCTCAATGATGTGGCGCGGGACCTGGTCAGCGATCTGCAAATCCGGATCTCGAAGGGTGGAGATTTCGTGGTCCAAGCCAAATCGCGCGGCGACATCGTGACCGCCACCGAACCCCGTCCTGACACCCGGACGGTCTGCGTGAGGGAGGTCAACGACCGACGGCCAGAAACCGGGCGGATCGGCGAAAGGCATGCGGCCTTCGGGGTTTCGATGGGCGACGTGTACTTCTCGCGCAACGTGGCCGGGTATATCCGCGAGATGGTGGAGTTGGAACTCACGGCTGCAGGTTGCCGGCTGATCAACACGAACGCGGACGTGAATCTGACGTGCGACGTGAACAAGTTCTGGCTGCACACGCGGACCACAGCCTTGTACTGGGACGTGATCGCGGACATCAGCATCAACGTGTCAAACCCGAGCCAGACTCCGCCGCAACGGAAAGAATTCTCCGCGACGGCCAGCAAACGGACCTATGCGTGGCCAAGCGCCTCGGTCTGTGGTCAGGTCATTGAGGAATGCACAGCCAGCCTGATGACGCAACTGCGCGAAGACAACTCGTGGCGCTGAAACCACCTGGTGTCGGCTGGGTTGGGTTGAGTTTCGTGCGGTTGGCGTTGGCGATGGCGGGTAGTTTTCATTTGCCGTGAAAGCAATGCCGAAAGCATTTTGGGACATGAAAAGGTTCTTACCATTGGCGTGTCTTGCGGCCCTCTTCACGGGGTGTGCCGTGTTGCCGAAGGAGGTCACTTTCGTCCAGGGCAACATTCGATGCGAGGGCCTCCAAAACGATCTGTTCAGCGCCACCACGTACTCTGCGATCTGGATCGGGACGCCACTTGAGCCCTACTCCGGTTCGCCGCGCGTCACCCTGCGATTTCCGGACGGCACCACAATTCGGAGCGACCAGATTGAGGTGGCTTGGCTGAGGGTGCGTGCGAACCGAAGCGCGCCGCGCCGCGCCGCGAGTTGGTGGGCCGAGCAGGGTTGGCCGGCCAGCAGCGAGGAGTTGGCATTGGCGGGGTACCACTTTCTCGTCCAAGCGGATAAGGTCCTCGGCTTTGGGATCGATCTTTACACGTACCAGGAGCAATTCAAACCGGAGTTCGGCGACGCCGGTGGCAAAGTTTTTTTTCGCCCCCCTTTCCGGGAACGCGATCTGGTCACGCTGTTCGGCCCGCCTGACAGCGTCCGAAAACGGATTGCAGGAGGCCCTCTGTAACGGCTGAAGGTTGATGAACTTGTCGCGGTGGCGGCGAAAGGTCCGCGCGGGCACGCCGGGTTTCTTCAACTCGATCACCACCAGCGGCAGGCCGTTGACGAGCCGACCAAATCCGGGCGGCAGGGACGGCAGGTTGCCAAGTTCACTCAGACCCGCTACCTTCGCCGCCCATGACCGCCATCAATGAAATCGCCCCCGACCTTTTCCGGCTCTCTATTTACGTTCCGGACTTTGACATGCAGTTCAACCACTTCCTCGTGCGCGACGAGGAACCGCTGCTCTTTCACGCGGGGTTCAAGGGGATGTTCTCGGCCTTGCGGGAAGCTGTCGCCACGCTGATTGATCCCGCGAAACTCCGGCACATCGCTTGGAGTCACTTTGAATCCGACGAATGCGGCGCGCTCAACAACTGGCTGCAACTCGCGCCCCAAGCCCAGCCTGTCTGTACCCTCGTCGGCAAGCTCGTGAGCGTGGATGATTTCTCCATCCGCCCCGCGCGCGGCATGACTGCCGACGATGTCTTGAGCACGGGCAAGTATCGCTACCGGTTCTATCGTTCGCCGCACCTTCCGCACGGGTGGGACGCGGGCGTGCTGTTCGAGGAAACGCGCAAGACGCTGTTCTGTTCCGACCTCTTTCACCATTTTGGCAACGTCCCGCCAGTGACCTCGTCGGACCTGATTGAGCCGGCGCGGAAGGCGATGCGGCAAATGCAGCAAGGACCGCTCGCCGACTACATGCCTTACACCAGTCAGACGGAAGGCGTCCTGCGCACTCTGGCCGCTCTCAAACCGGAAACGCTGGCCGTCATGCACGGCTCATCCTGCATCGGCCAGGGCGACCGGCTGCTCACCGATCTGGCCGGAGTGATCAAGGAAAACTTCAATCAGGCCTGAAGGCGGCAGAGCGCGCCGGTGACGCAGCACTGGCTGACCAGCTGGAAATCCTTGTTCGCCGGATGCTCCCAATCCACCACGCGCAACCGCACCGTGAGCCGCGACTGCGCAAGCGCCCGTCACCGGCGGAACGTGGCACACGGATCCAGTGGCGGAACGGGGAAACGGCCGTAGCGAACGACAATCAGGACTAGCGGCTCGTTTTCATTCGCTCGTTCGTCTGCTGAATGGCGTCGAGCTGCCAGCTTCGGTCATTCGTCGTAGTCACGTTCCAGTCTTTCGCCCGGCCATCAAATTCAAACACTCTCAGCACGACGAGGCGTTCATTGAGTTCCGGTTCTCAGCGCAAAGACATCGGCG
>CAYIOH010000222.1:0-6813 GCA_964364975.1 uncultured Bifidobacteriaceae bacterium | reverse complement strand
ATTGCGTGGCTCAAGCGCGCCCGCCAGAAACCGCTCCACTATCGCCCGCTCGAAGATTATCTGGCTGACCGTCGCCGCAACTGACCATGTATCGCGTCTTCCTCGAACGCGCCGCCGAGAAAGACCTCAACCGGCTTTCATCCGAAGTTCACGACCGGATCATCCCGGCCATTCACCTCTAAAGTGGACACACGACTATCGTTCAGTTCTACCGTATATCAGGGATGCGTTTGAAAAGTCTCTTGAGGAGATTCAGACAAGTATTCCGGCGGAGGTTAGAGGGGAAGTTGTAAATATACTTCGCTATCTTTGTGAACCAGACCCAAAGCTCCGCGGACACCCTTCGGACATTGGTGGACATCAGTTCAATTTGGAAAGAGTTGTTTCAGCATTTAACCTCCTTGCAACTAAAGCCGAGCACGGGCTTGTAAAAGCGTAGTTCCATGGCTGCAAGCAATGAAAATGCTGATCGTAGAGTTGTTCCTCGTTGGCGCACTTTTCGCGAAGCATTAAAGAGAAACGAGTTGTCTGCTTCCACAGTCGCAAAGTCACCCGGCATTGATGGATCTCCATTCTTACGCGAAAAGGAAGCACATTGGTTAGCAAATCATGAAATCCCTTTTGCGATTGATTTAGTCGGTGCAGCAACAGTTCTTGGCGAATCTGAACCGGCTAAATCTGCGGCAGAGTTTATTCTTGAGAACAGTTCCAAGACGTCATTAAGCGCTCAACACCTTGCGCGTAACTTGCTTGGAATAGAGGATCAAAGCGAAGACACATTTGAGTGTCACACGCGCTTACAAATCATCCACGGGCTTAAAACACTAAAAGCTCGCCGTCTGTCGCAGACAAGAAATGCATTTGTGTGGTCAGATTTGGCGAGGCTCTATGTTTTGCTTGGTCAAATTGAACAGGCTCACCAAGCAATGCGCGTCGCATTGAATCTAGCTCCGACGGAGAGATTCGTTGTCAGATCCGCAACGCGATTCTTCCTGCATAGCCATGAAGCCGAGCGAGCACTGCACCTTCTACGATCTAACCCCCGAACGCCCACAGACCCTTGGCTTACCGCAGCCGAGCTTTCTGTTTCATCCGTCCTTGGTAAGACCCCACGATTTGCACGGCGGGCTCAGGAGTTTCAAAGAATTTCGAAAAGCACATGATGAGGCAAAGAAGTTTCAAGACACGAGCCTGCCGTTTGTTGCGGAACGTCTCGCTAAACAAGTAATCGATGTTGAAATTGAGAAAACTGGAAAAGAACCAAAGAACAGTCCCTAAAACAACACGCACCAAGGTGAGGTCAAAATCCGCTTATGAAACTACAAACACTTTTCGTTGTGACGGCCATGCTGACGTTCCGCACCGCCGCCCAAAACGCCGTTGATCCGTTCATGGGTGACTGGCAAGGCAGCGTCTCAATCGGCGGCCAGAAGCAGCCGGTTTCGGTTTACATGATCCCGCTGGACCAAGGCCGCTACGAGGCGCGCTTCGTCGGCGACTTCCGCCAACGTGGGCCTTACCTCTTCCGGTTGCGCGGCGTAATTCGCGACGACCAATTCCGGTTCATGGATGACATTCCGTTTGACGTAGGCCGGATCACGGACACCACGGACAAAGGCGTGGTGCTGGAGGCTTCGCTCTGGTCAGGGAAAGTCACGGACGACTCGGTGCAAGGCTCTGTGGCCGGTAGGCAAGCGGGTCAGTTCGAGCTTCGGAAGACACAGCGCGTGTCGCCCGATCTGGGCAAGCGTCCGCCGGAAGGTGCGGTAGTGTTATTTGACGGGTCGAACTTGGATCAATGGCAGTCGCGCAATCCGGGCCAGCCCGCCAAGTGGAAATTGCTCCCGGATGGCGTGATGGAAGTAGCGGCCAAGAGCGGTGACATCGTGAGCAAGGAGAAATTTGGCGACCATCAACTGCATCTCGAGTTTTGCCTGCCGTACATGCCGCGCGCCTCGGGTCAGGGGCGCGCGAACAGCGGCGTGTATGTGCAGAGCCGGTACGAACTGCAGGTGCTGGACAGTCACGGCCTGGAAGGTTTCGACAACGAATGCGGCGGCTTCTACCAGGTTCGCCGGCCGCTCGTGAACATGTGCGCTCCCCCGCTCCAATGGCAGAGTTACGACATCACGTTTCACTCGGCCAAGCGCGGCGACGACGGCAAGAAGTCAGCCAATGCGCGGATCACGGTCGTCCACAACGGAGTGGTGATTCACGACAACTTCGAATTGCCACACACCACACCCGGCGCCGTGGACGAAAAGGAAGGCGAACCCGCGGGTCTGCTGTTGCAGGACCACGGCAATCCCGTTCAATACCGAAACATCTGGGTGAAGCCGCTGTGAACGCGGCTTGGCCGCTTCTTCGCGGTTAAATTTACGTGTTGGGAATCGGCTCGTCGGGTTTGATGCCCAGCCAGCAAGCGGCGGAAAACAAATAGAAGAACGCCACGGTCATCAGCGAGATTTTCCAGGAACCCCACCAGTCGAGGCAGAGTCCCATCAACAGCGGCATGGCCGTGCCGCCCAGATTGCCAAAGGTGTTCATCGTGCCGGTGACGACGCCGGCGTGTTGACCACCGATGTCGAGGCACGCCGCCCATCCGGGCGCGACGCCAAATGTGGCCAACCCGGCGGCGGCAGCGAAGAGGAAGGCCGACGTTTTGGCGTCGCTGGTCGTGATGGCCACCACCAGCAGCACGGAGGCGAGCGGCAATCCGATCAGTCCCGGAACGCGTCGTCCCCAGCGCCGGCCAAAACGTTTAATCATACGGTCGCTCGCCCAACCCGCGCCCGCCACACCAGCCGCCATGCAGAGCAGCGGCAACATGGCCAGCCAACCGGTGGTTTTGAGGTCGAAGCCGCGGGCTTCGAGCAGATATTTCGGCATCCACGTCAGGAAAAAATACCAGCCGTAAATCACGCCGAAATACATTCCGCACAGCAGAATCATGGAGCGGTTGCGCACCAAGCTCGCCCACGGCACGCGCGGATGTATTTCCGGCAGACCTGTGCCGATGATTTTCAATTCCGCCTGATTCACGGAACGGTGATGATGCGGGTCGTCGCGAAACCACCAAAACCAGGCTCCGGCCCAAACCAAGCCGGTGAGTGAATACACGAAAAAGATCGTACGCCAGTGCCAGTGAAACGTACCGAGGAGTTCGGCGGTTACCTTTTGGGTCAACGCGCCGCCGATGAGCGCGGTCATGATGGCCAGCCCGAAAGCGTTGCCGCGCCAGCTTTCCGGGAACCATCGTGAAAAGGCGCGTGAGAGGCCTGGGAACATTCCGGCCTCACCCACGCCAAACAGGAATCGCACGAGGAACAAGGAAATGAAACCGCCCACGAAACCCGTCATCGCGGTGAGCAGCGACCACCAAACGACGACGCGTGTCATCATCAAGCGTGGGCCGAACCGGTCGGCCAGCCAGCCGGCTGGAATTTCAAAGACGGCATACGCAAACGTGAACGCGCTGAACATGTAACCCACCTGCGCATCACTCAGACCAAGGTCCTTCTGCATGAACGGCGCGGTCATCGAAATGCAAACACGGTCCAGGTAGGAAATCGCAGTGATAACAAGCGCAAAGCTGAGGACTCCGTAACGCGCGCGGGTGGCGGGTGCATCTCCGGAAGACATGGCGCTTGCCGCCGCGTCTCTTCGGGAATCAGTCATCTGGCGACGATAGCGAAAGCATGAACGCGGCTGCAACCTCCTTGGCAGGATTTCAGACAGAATGAGGTTTGTCTAAAAACCCCGCATGGCGGCTACTTATCGCAGCGAGGGACGAGTGAGGGAAAGGTTGAGGCGAGGGGATTAATCTTGCCTTGGGAGTGCCGGCGTATTGCCGACGGGTTACCAGAGAAGGCGACCACACAACGCCAACGAGACGCCGGCGGCTACAAAATTACACCTCAATCCCGTAAGCCTTGATCTTGTTGTAAAGCGTCTGCCGCCCGATACCGAGACGTTTGGCGGCTTCGAGCTTGTTGCCGCCGGTTTCCTTGAGCATCTGGACGATGGCGTTGCGCTCAACGCCTTCGAGCAGCGTGAAGTTCGTGTCCTGTGACTCGACGCCTGGCGTCTTGATGGCGGTCACGGAAATATCGGCGGCTTCCACCGTGTCGCTTTCGGACAGGAGCACCGCGCGCTGCACCTCGTTTTGCAACTGGCGCACGTTGCCAGGCCAATCGAAAGCCGTCAGGCGATCCACTGCACCCGGCGAGAACCCGCTGATGGTGCGGTTGGCCTGCGCGGAGAATCGCTTCAAGAATGCGTTGGCCAGCGGCATGATGTCCTCGCGCCGTTCGCGCAATGGGGGCAGATGCACGGAAATGGCGCTGATGCGGTAATACAAATCCTCGCGTAGCTTGCCGTCCCTGAAAGCGTCTTCCGGTTTGCGGTTGGTGGACGCGATGACGCGACAGTTGGTCTTGTAACTCGTCTTGCCACCGACCGGACGCACTTCCTGATCTTGCAGCACGCGCAACAGCTTGCTCTGCGTGTCAATCGGCATCTCGGAGATTTCATCAAGCAACAGCGTCCCGTCCTCGGCCTGCCGGAAAAGTCCTTCGCGGTCGGAATGTGCGCCGGTGAACGCGCCTTTGACGGAGCCGAACAATTCGCTTTCGATGAGTTCACGCGGCAGCGCGGCGCAATTGATTTTAGTGATGCGGCCCTTGCTGCGTCGGCTCATGGCGTGGAGCAGGTCGGCAATCACTTCCTTGCCGGTGCCGCTTTCGCCGGTGATGAGCACAGTCACGTCGCTGGGCGCAACGCGCTCAACGGTGCGGACGACTTCCTGCATCACAGGGCTGCCGAAGATGGGCGACACCGTGCCGCTCATGGTTTCGAGCGCGCGCCGCAGCGTGCTGTTTTCCTGGCTCTGCTGCTTGCGCTCGACGGCGCACTTGACGTCAGCAATCAGTTTTTCGTTCTCGAACGGTTTGGAGAGGAAATTGGACGCCCCGCGCCGTGTGGCTTCGACGGCCATGGAAAACGTGCCGTGGCCGGTGAGCACAATGACCTCGGTATCGGCCCAGCGCTTCTTGATTTGCGGCAGTAAATCGAGCCCGTCGGCATCGGGCAATTTCACGTCCAGCAGGACCACGTCGGGCTGCTCCTGCCCAAAGGCCTTTTGCAGCGCCGCGCCACTGTCGGCCTCGGTCACTTGATAATCTTCTTCCAACACCGCGGTCAGCACGCCGCGCACGTCGGCCTGATCGTCAACGATAAGTACTTTGCCCTTCATAATTTTTTTCCACGGTTGATTGCACACGCCCGCGTAAAAGCGGAAAAGATCGCGCGATGCTCCGGGTAACGGTCCGCCAGCCGCTCAGGATGAAATTGCACGCTCAACAGGAACGGCAACAAGCCCGCTGCGTCCGGTTTTAGTTGCATACTTTCTATGATTCCGTCGTCGCTGCGCCCGGCCACACTCAACGGTTCAGCCGGCCGCGCGACCGCTTGATGATGCGTGCTGTTCACGCCCAAGGTCCGCTTCCTCGTTATCTTGAACAGCAATGCGTCCGTTGTCAAATACGCATCGTGCACGATCTCATTCTTGCGACGACGGTGCAAATGATTGAACGCGCCGGGGATTTCCGTGCGAATATCCACCACCAGCGTGCCCCCGAGCGCCAGGTTGAGTATTTGATGGCCGCGGCAAATCGCCAGCAGCGGCTTGCGCTGGCGGAACACCTCGTCCACCAGCATCAATTCCCGCAAATCGCGCGCGCCGCCGTCGGGCGACACCTTTACCGTGCGGCGCAGTCGCCGCGACAGGCGTTTGCGGTGCAAATCCGGGTTAATGTCCTCGCCACCTGTGAGCATCACACCGTCCATCCGGCTTACGCACGCGGCCACCACTTCGCGTGAAGTCGTGACCGGCATGGCGACCGGAACGCCACCCGCGCCGATGATCGCCATCTGGTAGGTTTCCGAAAGACTGATGGACACGTCGCCAAATTCGTCCCCCTTCATCTCGACGCAAGGTGTCACCAAAATCAACGGCGGTTTGGTCATGTGGTGCGGACTCTAACGGTGGAGTGGCGGGTTGTCAGGAAAAAAATCCACGGTGCCGGCGTGAACCATTCATCAAGTTGCACCCTCCAAAACTGCCACCGCCGCCGCGTAGTTGGCCGTGTGGCTCAAGCTGATCAGCACCACCCGGCCACCGCGTTCCTGCAATAGTTTCCCACCGTTCCCGCGCAACGCCACAAACGGTTCGCCGCTTTCACTGTGTTTCACTTCCATGTCATGCCAGCCCAGTTTCGCGCCGATGCCCGTGCCGAACGCCTTGGAAATGGCTTCCTTGGCCGCGAAACGCGCCGCGATGAACGGCGCGGGTGTCTTGTGCGACTGGCAATAGGCGATTTCATCCGCCAGCAGAATACGCTTGAGAAAACGCTCGCCAAAGCGTTCGACCGATGCAGCCACGCGCGCCACTTCGATGATGTCAATGCCGATGCCTAAGATCATTTGGTCGAGAGTCGAGGGTCGAGGGACAAAAGCTGATTGGAGCGGGCCGCCCAAATTTAGCCGCGATAGCCTTTCATCAGTTCGAGCATTTCCTTGACAGCGTTGGCAAGGCCGACGGTGACCGCGTGGCTGATAATGCTGTGGCCGATGTTTAATTCCACCAAGTGCGGCACGCGATGCAGCGCCGTAAGATTCACGTAATTCAACCCGTGGCCCGCATTCACTTTCAGGCCAAGCTCCCGTGCCTGCTTCGCGCCGGAAATCAATCGCTGTAACTCCGGTAAATCGGTGAGGCGAGCGTCCTCGCGAGCCGGCGCGTCGGCAGCCTCG
>CAYIOH010000221.1:0-6835 GCA_964364975.1 uncultured Bifidobacteriaceae bacterium | reverse complement strand
GGTCGGCGGCGATTTTCTTCGCGACCTCGTCGCAAAACGCGCGGAACATGTCGTTGCGCGCCACAAAGTCGGTTTCGCAATTCACTTCAACCAGCACGCCCAGACGGCCGCTCGGCACGATGTGCTGGGCAATGACGCCTTCCCTGGCCTGGCGCGCCGACTTCACGGCGGCGGTGGCGGCGCCTTTCTTGCGCAGAATTTCCACCGCCTTGTTCAGGTCGCCGGCGGCTTCCACGAGCGCTTTTTTGCAATCCATCATGCCGGCGCTGGTCATTTCGCGCAGTTTCCCCACGGCGGCAGCAGTAATTTCAGCCATATAGTTTGTTGAGAGTTGAGGGTTCAGAGTTGCGAGCAAAAAGCGTGGAACGCGCGAAGCACAACCACGTCGCCGCTTGCTCGCAAAAAAGTCAGACCGCCGGCGACGCTTCGGCGATCACGGGCGGCGCCTCGACAGAGGCAATAACCGGTGGCGCATCCTGAGCCGCAACGCTTTCTTCCATCGGTTTCCGGCGCGCAGATTTGCTCTCGTATTCCGCCTGCGCCTGCATGACCACCTGGCCAACCGTCGCCAGGATCATCCGCACCGAGCGGATGGCGTCGTCATTCCCCGCGATGGGATATTCCACCAGGTCCGGATCGCAATTCGTGTCCACGATGGCGACGACGGGAATCTTCATGCGGCGCGCCTCAGCCACGGCGTTGTGCTCGCGCTTGATGTCCACCACGAACATCGCGCCCGGCAGCTTGTCGTGCTTGTCCATTGCACGGATGCCGTCGAAATACTTGAACAGCCGCGCGCCCTCGCGCCGGATCACCGCCTGTTCCTGTTTGACGTAGGCGGCCAGCGTGCCGTCGGTGTCCATCTTTTCGATTTCCCTCAGCCGGAGGACGGACTTTTTGATGGTGTTAAAATTCGTGAGCGTGCCGCCGAGCCAGCGTTCGACAACGAAATATTGCCCGCATTCCTTCGCGGTTTCCTTGATCGTCATCTGGGCCTGTTTCTTGGTGCCCACGAACAGCACCTTGCTTCCCTTGCGCACCGTATTGCTGAGGAAATTGCACGCCGCCTCCAGTTGCGCGAGCGACTTGCTCAGGTCAATGATGTGAATCCCGTTGCGCGCGTCGAAGATGAACGGCTTCATCTTGGGATTCCAACGCCGGGTCTGGTGTCCAAAATGAACACCCGCTTCCAATAATTCTTTTATTCCAATACTCAGCACGATTTTTCCTTTGGTTAAAAGCCCGTCGCGTTTTGCGCAACGAACCATCCCGCGGAATAGGGGATTGAGTTTAATGTTGTTGTAGCCTGCCCACGCTCACTCGAACGCGGAATTTGAAGGCCGTTTCCCTCGCTCGCCGGCAATACCTCCGGTGAAAAAGGAACGATAAAGTAGCAAACGTGCGCCCGGAGGCAATCCTTTATTTTTTGCATGGCCGCGCGAACCTTGCGCGGCATGTCATCTCAACGCGTTTGAACCGCAACGCAAAGGCGGGAACTACTCGAAAAAACCTCCATCGTTGGTGCCGGTGGTGGGACTCGAACCCACACGACTTTTTATGGTCCCAGGATTTTAAGTCCTGTGCGTCTGCCATTTCGCCACACCGGCAAATCCAACGGCAGCGCAGCCAATCTTGCAGAAGTGTCCGCTGCGCACAAGCAGACGTTCCATCAATCCTCCGGGCGCCCGCCGCCGGGCGCCATCTTCACCAGCTTGGGATCGAACTGGCCGAGCACTGTGACCAAATCGCTCTGCGCCGCCATCACTTCGCGGATGTTCTTGTAGGCCATCGGCGCTTCGTCCAGTCCGGCGGAGATCAATGTCACACCGCGTTCGCGGAGAAATCGGTTCACGTCCTTCCAATTGAATTTCTCGTTGGCGGCCTTGCGGCTCATCGCGCGGCCTGCGCCGTGGGCGGCCGAGTTCAACGATTCCGTGTTGCCCTTGCCGCTCACGACAAAGCCCGGCGACGCCATCGAGCCGGGAATGATGCCCAGCACACCTTCGCCTGCCGGCGTCGCTCCTTTGCGATGAACAACCACTTCACGCTCCACGCCGCCAATGACGTGCCGTTCCTTCCACGCGAAGTTGTGATGGTTTTCCAAGTCGAGCAACACCTGCGCGCCGAGGTTTTCCGCGATGTGGCGATGGATGCATGCGTGATTGGCCGCGGCGTATTGTCCCATCAACTCCATCGCGTTCCAATATTCCTGTCCCTCCGGCGAATCCAACGAAAACTACGCCAGCCGGAGTAATTCACTTGGCAGTAATGATCGGCACCTTGCGAATGCCAGCTTGGAGTAATAATCGCACACCGCGGCGCCCGTGCCGCGACTGCCACTGTGGGACAACAACGCCACGTAAGTTCCCGGTTCAAGCCCGGCAATACTCCCAGACGCGGTGAACAGACCGAACTCCACGAAATGATTCCCACTCCCGCTGGTGCCGAGTTGCGACCACGCGCGGTCCTTGTTCTGTTTCGTTACCGGGCTGACAGACCAATCCCCGTCCATCACCTCGTGTTCGCGGCGATGCTGGAAGTTTGCGCCGATACCGAAACGCGTTTCCGCCTCAATGGCACGCTTGAGCCGGTCCTGCCTTTGCTCCAGATCGCGCACCGGAATATCGAGCACCGTCATTTTCATGCGGCACGCGATGTCAACGCCAACGGCGTAAGGAATCACCGCGTTCTCCGTGGCCAGCACGCCGCCGATGGGCAGGCCATAGCCCACATGCGCGTCCGGCATGAGCGCGCCGGCCACCGTCACTGGCAGCAAACACGCCTTCTCCATCTGCATCACCGCCTCGTGTTCCAAACCCTCGCCCCACTGCCGATACTTGACCGGCTCGGTGCGTGGCGGTGGTGGCGCATTGATCAACGCCCGGGCAAACGCCCCGCGCAGCGGGTCACCCAGATAGGCTGATGGATTGGCGACAATGGCGACGACCTCCTCGTGCAACCGCGACTTGTCGCCGCCGCTCAGGACGAATCTGGAAATGAAATCCGTTGCCCGGCGGGTTGCTTCGCCGAGCGGCACGCCACAGCGCAGAAGGTCCTTCGTATTCACAACCGCAGTGTAACCGAATCACGTGCATTCTCGCGAGCCGTCCTTGGCATGGGCAATCTGGCGGAAGCGATCATCGCCCACCGCGAAGAAACCGGTTCGCTCAATCTCCGAGGCTGATGCCAAGTGCGCGGGCGGCGTGGACGTAGGCGCCATCGAGCGGCACGGTCCGCAACTGGCCAATCGCTTCGGACAATGCCACGCTCTCCACCGACGTGCCCGTGTGAGTCACCATCTGCCCGAATCTGCGTTGGGCTATCATCTCCACCGCCTTCGCGCCGAACAGCGTGCAAAGCGCGCGATCCATGTTCGTCGGACTGCCGCCGCGTTGCAGATGGCCGAGCACCACCACGCGCGTCTCCTTGCCGGTGCGTTTCTCGATCTCGGCCGCCACCACCGCGCCGATGCCGCCCAGTCGCGCCTCGCGATTTTGTGGCTGTGCGGCGGAAGTCACAAAATCTCCGCCCATTGGCTTCGCGCCCTCGGCGGCGATGACGAGCGTGAAATGCTTTCCAATCTTTTCCCGATCCGCGATGGCCGCGCAGATGCTTTCGTAACGAAACGGAATTTCCGGAATTAAAATCACGTCCGCGCCACCGGCCACGCCCGCGTAAATCGCAATCCAACCCGCGTAACGGCCCATCACTTCGAGCACCATCACACGGTTATGGCTTTCAGCGGTCGTGTGCAACCGGTCGAGCGCATCGGTGGCGCAGGCCACCGCGGAATCGAACCCAAACGTCGTGACGGTGGCCGCCAGATCGTTGTCAATCGTCTTGGGCACGCCAACGATGGGGATGCCGTGCAGGTGCATTTGGTGCGCGATGGTGAGCGAGCCGTCGCCGCCCACGGAGACGAGCGCTGCGATGCCGAGTTGTTCCATGCCGCGGCGCGTGTCATCGAGCAGTTGTTTGGGAAGTTGCCGGGTCTCGCCGTGGCCGACCTTGGCGGAGAACTGGCCGCGATTCGCCGTGCCGAGAATCGTCCCGCCGCGCACCAGCAGGCCGTCCAGCGCCTTGTAGTCGAGCACGCGAAAGCTCTGTGGCGGCAGCAAACCCTGATAGCCGCCAATGATGCCAAGGGTTTCCCAGCCACGCTTGGCCGCCGCCTTGGCCACGGCGCGAATGACCGCGTTGAGTCCGGGGCAATCACCACCACCGGTGACAATGCCGATTTTCATGAAACGCTGCTCATTAAACGCCCGTGAAACGGTGAATGTTTCAACGACAGTGCCAGACTACGATTTTGCGTTCTCTCGCGTCAAGCCGGCGCGGTCTTTACCCTATCATCCGCAGATGAACGCAGATGAACGCGGATTATGTTCTGGAAACCAGAAGGTTGCATGGCAAAACGGCCTTCACCTAGCCTGCCGCGACGGGCGCGAGTACGGCGGGCGGGTGAAGCAACGGCCAGGTCGTTTTCTTTCGGAACTTCTTCAATCTGCGGAATCTGTGTAATCTGCGGATGAATCCCTGCGGAATCTAGGTTTACAATCGCGCGCGATGCGGTAAATAGAAGACATGAATTTTGAAAATCCCTTGGCGCTGTTAATCATCGGTCTGGTAGTGGTCGTTGTGAGCTACTGGGTGGTAACGCATTTCTTTTCCGAGGAGGCCAAGCAGGAACGCCGCCGTCGCCGAAGCAATGCGCGGGTCACGAGCAACGCCAAGCGACCCACGGTCAGGTTCAGTGTGCGCACGAAGAAACCGAAGGATTAACGACGCTGGCCTGTAACCTCAAACAGGTGTTGAACCTGGTGAGCTTGCAAAAGTTGCTGGCGGCGGTGGTTTGAAAGCCCTGCGCGGGCTTTTTTTGGCGTCGCCGCCCGCTCTGGGCCCTGCCCGCCGCCGTAATGGCTGGGATTACGAACTGAAGGCGAGCGCCGACCTAGGGAGAAAAAACTGCGACTGGAACAAAACTTCAACCGTGCGCCGCGCCGACCTCAAAACCGTCGGGAGCTTTCACACAGCCTCGCGCATGGTTAGCGGATTGCAAATCATCTCTGATGAAAATAAAACTGTGCCCCCGATGCCTCAACAACAGAACGGACGCGCTCGGCATCTTGAGAATCGCCAATGAACAAAAGGCGCAAATGTGGCAACCTCTGCGTGCCTATGCCTACATAGCGAAAAGCCCGCAAGAGCACGGCTGCTGCCTTTGATGATGAATAGCTCCACACGGCTAAATCCTGATTGCGGGTCGCACCCGGCCGCATGTCGCTCCATAACGCCAACTCGGCGCTCGCGCCTAGACTGGATAATGCGCTGGTAATCGGATCGGCATAAATAACCTCATGAATCTTGAGATTGGTATCGCTGCCAAAGGTCTGCACCGCGATGTCACGAATGCTCGCGTCGCGTGGAGTAGTAGCGCAGCCCACGACAATAATCGCAACGAATAGAAACGTGAACGTTTTCATATCGAAGTCCGCCTAACATTATATTCAACCGCAATGGTGCGGTCTTATTATTGCTAGCCGGAGTATAGCGGATTGGGTAGTTTTGTCCAGCTTTGAATTCTATGAAGTGTTTTCTTTTGTCTGTCTCGTGTTTGCTAACCGCTGCGGTGGCACTGGCGGCGGACTTGCGCATCGGCATCATCGGCGCGGATACGTCGCACGTGGGCGCCTTTACGAAATTGATCAATGATCACACGGACCCGAATCACGTGCCGGGCGGCAAGGTCACCGTGCTTTACAAGAGCGGCAGCAAAGACATCGAATCGAGTTGGTCGCGGGTGGAAGGTTATGCGAAGGAAATGCAGGACAAGTATGGCGTCAAGATCGTGGATTCGGTAGAGGCGCTGTGCCGGGAGGTGGACGCAGTGCTATTGGAGAGCGTGGATGGCCGGCCGCACCTGGAGCAGGCCCGTCCGGTCCTGAAAGCCGGCAAACCGGTGTTCATAGACAAGCCCGTGGCGGGTTCGCTGCGCGATGCGGTGGAGATTTACAAGCTGGCGAAGGCGAACAAAGTGCCGGTCTTTTCCTCATCGTCCTACCGCTATTATGCGACCATGGTGGAATTGCAGAAGGCCAAGACGGGCAGAGTTCGCGGCGCAATTTCCTACGGGCCGTGCGCGCTTGAGCCGCATCATCCTGATTTCTTCTGGTATGGCATCCATGCGACCGAGGCGCTCTTCACCATCATGGGCACGGGCTGTCAATCGGTCGTGCGCACGGCCACGGCGGATACGGATGTGACCACCGGCACCTGGGCGGACGGGCGGACGGGTGTTTTTTATGGGCTGCGCGGGGGCGCGTCGCCGCACAAGGTCATTGTCTTTGGCACGGACGCGGTCGTGGAGCAAAAGGCCGCCGACGGCAATTACGCGCCATTGGTCCGCGAGATCATGAAATTCTTTCAGACCGGCATCGCGCCGGTGTCGCCGGAAGAGACGTTGGAGATTTACGCGTTCATGGAGGCCGCGGATGAAAGCAAACGTCGCGGTGGAGCGCCGGTGAAAATCAGTGAAGTGATGGAAAAGAATGGCGGGGCGGGCATGCTCAAAGGTGCGCCCTGATCGTCTGGCCGCTCTCCAAGAACCGCCGTGAATTCCGGCAGGTTTTGGATTGCGGCAGCCTTCTGCCGCTTTGGGAATGGCCTCACCGTTGAAAGCGCCAGAGGGCTGGCGCAGTCCAAGACGCTGGCGCGTTTGCGTGAGTCTTTCCCCGTTCCTGCTCCCAACGCGCGTCAAAAGTTGGGATCGAGTCTCACCATGCGACTGAAGTTGTGTGCGTGATCGTGGTGGGGCAGGGGAGGATTGCCGACAACA
>CAYIOH010000220.1:0-6836 GCA_964364975.1 uncultured Bifidobacteriaceae bacterium | reverse complement strand
TGCCGGATAAACGGATGGGCGCTGCGGTGCGGGTAGGCGTGCGACGGTTGGCTGACGGCGTACAGGCCAGAAAGTTTCACGCCCACGTGCGGCAGCTTCGCCAAGGAACGGAGCGGCTGCAAAATCTTCCGCGCCTCGCGTCCCGATGGCGGGGCCGCGTAACGACCGGGCAATCCCAAATGGCTGATCAGCGTCGGGCATTGATCCAGCTTCGACAGGAATGGCGACAGGTGGGCCAATGATTCAGGCCGCGCATTGAGACTGAGAATTTGCCGATGTTCATTGAGCCATTGAAACACTGGCGCCGGCCACGCGTTCAATTGATCCACCTCGCGCGCAGTCATGACGTAAATGGCAACTCCAACGAAACCTTGTCGGTGTCGCGCTGCCAGGAGTTTGGCCGAAGGCGGCATGGCGACCGGCACAAAGGCCAGCGGACTAATCCAGGAATGTTTCCTGACCCATGCCGCGAGGTCGCGGTTGTTGCCGCGAAATTTGGGCTGACCTTCGTAGCCAACCACCAGGCCGCGTTCGATGTCATGCACGCGGCGAATCGCTTCGTATATCTTGACTTCGTTTGAATTCGCCCACGCCGCGCCGTAACGCGCGGCGTAGCCCTGGCGAAACAAATGCAAATGGGCATCGGCGAGTTTCATCGTGAGCGAAGAATCTTGTGCAACGTTTTGCCAAGCGGGCCGTAAAAACGCACCCTGCACGGATACACGATGACTACCGATTACGTGCTGTTACCATGATGTTACAGTGCGTGTGCTCGTACGGCCTGAAATGGGGATGCGGAGGATTCCACCACCGCTTGACCCTTTTGTTGATGATTTGGAGTCTCGTTGGTTTAAGGAATTCCTCGACTTCTTCAAAGTGCAAGAACCTAAAGTAGTATTCGATCGGCTCCCCCTCACCATTTATGAAATGGTACATGAATTCTCTACCCGGAATCCCATCGCAAATCGGCTTCATCGGTTTCGCGTACTCGGGATTTGTCAGAATCTCATCCTGGACGTTGAAAAGGCTGAAGTAGATCAAACCGTTGCGTTTAACCACACGGCATAATTCCCCAATAATCGCGTAAGGATCTTTGTTGTGGTTGATCACATCGATACAGATTGCAGCATCAAAAAACCCATCTAAGAACGGCATATCTTGTAATGGCGTTTCAACCAAACATACTTCCTCAAAACGTTGTTTTGGTACTTTGCCTTGCCCATGAGCAGCTAACGTCCCTTTCTTGATCTCCTTCTCGCAGACCTCCAACGCCGACCGAGAACTATCACAACCCACACAAAAGAACTGCGTTTCGTGTAATAGGGCAGTCAAGTTCTTCCCATCCCCACAACCAGCATCAAGAACACGTTTGACGTCGTCTCTCTTGGCAAGTGGAATAAAATCTTCGATCTCAGGGAAGCGCGACCACAAACACTCTCCCTCTTTGAGCTTCCTGTAGGTCTTTTCCCATTCGGTTGGTTTTCCTTTGTTCATGGTCTAGGCGTCTCTTCATTCCGCGACCGCTGCGGCGTCACGAATCTCGTACAAACTGCTGAATATTTCCCTCATACACTCCTCGGTGAAATCCGGGCTACCCCTTCTGACGTCGCAGAACGGGCGGCCATGGTGAAGCACAACGATACGATCAGCATTGTCGAGTGCCTCCTTGTGTCTGTGGGTTACGACCAAGGCCGTAAGCCGATTCGAACGAAGAAATGAAATTACCGTGTCTATCACCTTGCGCGCCATCTCTGGGTCCAGTGCCGACGTGAATTCATCCAAGAGCATCACAGCTGGCTTGCCGACGGTAGCGAGGCAAAAGGTCAGCACTTGTCTTTCACCTCCGGACAAGTTGCCAACAGATTCGTTCAGCCGATGCTCAAGGCCAAGTCGAAATCCACTAAGAACCGACTCCACGGAAGACCGCAATCGCATCCTCGGAAAGAGCAAGGGGACAGACGCAGATTGTGAAAGTGCGACCAGAACATGGTCAGCGACCGTCATTTCGTTGACTAACGCTTCGTCGCTGTCTTGTGGTACGACCCCTAAGTACTTTGCGCGGCTATGAGGGTCAAACTCCAATAGGTCTAGGTTTCCCCCATGTTGGCCGCTTTCAATCAGAACCGATCCTGAATCGGCTGGAATCGTCCCCCGAACAATGGACAGTAATGTTGTCTTGCCAGATCCATTCGGTCCCAGGAAATAGACAACTTCGCCGTCTCCAATTTCCAAATTGTCCACGTGCAGGCAGAACCCTCTTCCAGGATATTGTGGCGAGAACTGCTTCCTGAGATTGCGAATCTTAATCATGTTATCCGTCAATTCCGAAAGCATCGGCCCCTTTGCGCAAAGCCTCACCGCGGCCTCTCAGGGAAGCTACAAAAATAGCGCCGAGCACGATCAACGTACTGATAAGTCGGAAGTCTTGAGCTTGAACCCCAACTTCCAGCGCCGCCTGCATGAGAATCATGTAAATCAATGAGCCGACAGTCGCAGCCGCCAGTATCTGGGCGGAAGATGCTCTGCGGAACAGAACCATGCCGATAAATAGCGCTGCCACGGCGACAACGACCTGACCCGCCCCCATGAGGATATCGGCATTGTAAGATCGCTGCGCAATCAATGCACCGGAAAACGCTATTAGGGCGTTCGCCATCCCCAACCCCAAAAAAAGTTTTGTAGGGGCAATGCCGTGCATCGAAGCCATCCGGGGATTTGCTCCACAGACTCTCATAACAAGTCCGAGTCGTGATTCCAGAAAAGCATAGAGGATCAACAGCGCGATAAATGCGAACGCGGAGAAAAGAAGAAAAGCATGAAACGCCCATTCCTTTCCGGAAGCGGAAGGCAGGAAGCCGAGAATACCGGCCTCTCTTGGGAATTGCAGGTTTGGTCTTCCCAAGATTCGCAAGTTGATTGTGTAAAGGCCCATCATCATCAGGACTCCCGCCAAAATCTTCGGCACCCGCAAGTAACGATGCATTGCATACGTCCCACAGCCGGCGGCGAAGCCAGCAATGACAGCAATTGGCATCGCCAGCCAGACCGACCAACCCTCACTTACCAAACGCGCTGTCACCACGCCGCCCAGAGTGAACGAGCCATCACCTGTTAAATCGGGAAACTTTATCCACCGAAACGCAACGGCTATCCCCACCGTGAAAAACAAGAAAGCACAACCCTGAGAAAGGGCGGAGAAGAATTTATAGAGCAAAGCGTCCATCGGAACGGCTCGATTATTGAGGCTTTGGGATTTCCTCTCCATTTCTAAACCAATTCCGAACACGAGCTTTCAAATCACCAGACAGGACAATGCCGAGTTGTTCTGCCGTCCCTTGGTTCCAATACAATTCCGGCTTGTCGGCAAAGGTGATTGGTATGGTGGCAGGGTTCTCGCCATTCAAGATTCGTTCTGCAATACGCGCCGCAATCCTTGACAATTCGTCGTATCTAACGCCAAGGGCAAAGAGGGCGCCCTTCTTAACGTCTTCTTGCGTGCATGTCATGACCGGCAACTTGTTTTCTTTGGCTATCTCAAGCAGCGACGACATGGCGTGAAGCACCGTATTGTCGGTCGTCACGTAAATGACATCCACCTCACCTGCCAACGACGTCGCGACTGTCGTGACTTCCGCTGAACTCGTCACAGGTCTCTCGACCAAGGGAAACCCAAGTTTCTTGCATGCGGGGCGTACCCGGGTCATCAAAGCTTGAGAATTACTTTCGGCCGATGAATAGATTGCGCCTACCCGTTTCGCCCGAGGAAGAATTGTCTTGAGCAATTCGAACTGTGCATCAACCGGCGGGAAATCCGTTGAGGCAGCGTAGTTGCGACCGGAGCCATCCCAAGATTTCGCCATTTTCGCGGCGACCGGGTCCGTCACCCCACCCTGTACGATGGGAATAGTGGTGGTGCGTTGCACAACTGCCTGCGCCGCCGGAGTCCCGAGGACATAAATCAAATCTGGCTTATCTGCAATAAGCTGGTCCGCGATTTGATTCACAAGATTCACGTCGTTGTGAGCATCTTTATAGGGAAGAACTGTGACCTTGTGCTTCTTCGCCAATTCCGACTTCCCGATTTCATCTGCGAAGGCTGACCGCATATTTGCGATTAGTTCATAATCCACAATCTGGAAGACCGCGATGCGAACCTCCTTGGCTTTGGCCGGTGTATTTGCGTCCTCTTTCGTGCAAGACATCAATACGGCAAGTCCCAGGAATGCCGTGCAGCAGACAACGAACGTGAGGGAGGAAACGATTCTTTTCATCTTGTGCCTTTCTTTCTCAGTTTTTCGCGCCATTTGTTAAACTACCCTGTCGAGGTTGAGCGGGACGCGCATTCTTAACTGCTTCATGCTCTGCCATAATAACTTCGTCAATTCTCTTGGCTAGGGCAGGGTTGCTGATTCGCGTCGCTATGAAGTCCACAGGCGATCCATCGGCAGTTTCTTTTGTGAAAATCCAACGACCGCCAATTTTCACCGGGAGTCCGATTGAATGGAGGAAATACACCGCATCATCAATGACAATCGTCTGATGACGAAAATCAGCGGGGGATTCCTCCAACTGGCAATTCCCACGCCCTGCTACGCCTGTCCCGTTAGCAGTAGTATCTGCGTTTCGAAGCATTTCAAGCGAGTCGGCGATAGCCTTGTCGACTCTTTCCAAATACTTGGTTCTTTTCCCCTCGTTCACAATTTTGGCAGCGTTCTGCCTGTACGGGACATAAAATGCCTCGATTTCCTCTTTTGACAATACGAGGAGAGTTGCCTTGCACGATTCCGCGTCGATTTTCTTGGCAAGTTCGGTATGCAGATCCTTGTACAAGGAACCTGCCACCGTGACAGATCCAAAAGAGAGGCCCGGGAACGCCCATAAGAGCCTGTTCTTGCAGTCTTTAAGATCATCCGTCATGAAATCCATGAGCGTTTCGATATCAAGAATGGGAATCTTCTCGAAGAACACGCCATACAGCCCCATAAACATGCCACAAAAACCCAGATACATGGCCAATCCGTCTGCCATGACGGAATCGTAATTTATCGTTCCTGAATTGGTCTTCTCGACGAGAAAGAAATAAAATGAAACACACGCCAAACCAACCGCCGCACCAAGACTCAATGGACGGATGATTTGAAGAATCCATTTGGTGATGGTAGTTCCGAGATGCCTGCAAGAAATGCCTGATAGCACCAAGGCAACTACGCCTAGAACAACCGCCAGCCACAACGTAGTCGTATAGGAGCAGAAGCCGTCAAACAACAGGGAGTGTGGCGGAGTCCCCATCTTCTTGGCCATCTTGTGTAGATGAAAAACAAAAAAGGAAGGAGGGCCGAGACAAATGACCAAGAATATTATCCAGGTGCCAGTACGTGTGGCCAGTCCCCGCCTGATTGGCCGCACGAACGCAAACCAAGCATCCAGTGCTGTTGTCATACCATTCGTCGTGTGAGCGCAACCTATGAACTCATGCAAACCTTATGGCGAACGCGATTTCTGCGCCGCTTGGCAAATATGGATCGTCTCGAAGCCATTTCCCCAGCAATTTGAATTTGCCAAGGCCCTGCTCTAATTCACCCAGGTCCTCAATTTCCCTCGTTTGCATTATCTTCAGGAAAATGGGTTCCTCGGCATTGGGATATTGGCGCAATGGCAGAACGAGATACACGCCCTCGGTGCAAACCTTGCGGATCATGGCCAGCACTTTCATCGGGTCGTACGTATGTTCCAGCGTATGGCAAGAATACCCGACCTCGAATTCCCCTTGCTTGAAGTATTGGTCCAAACGGTTCATGTCGCCGCGAACCTGACGCTCCGTCGCAAGAATGTCTATTCCTTTTGCCTGAAAGCCCGCCTTGGTGAAATCGTCAACTTCAGCGTCCTCGCGACAACCGACACAGAGAACGCGCTTTCCCGAGAAAACGGATTTAATGTTTTTGATGTCTTCGGCGCGCAGATCGAACTTCAAATGCGTGACGAACTTTCGGTTGATGTTCGTCTGATACTGCACATCAAGGTACTCCTGATAGGACTTGTATTCGTGCCTTTGCATATCGGTTCTCTTATTGATTTTAGGCTTCTTGATATACAGAAAGGCTCGGACACTCAAGATCAAGGAATCCGTTCAGGTTTGCGTTGCTCGCGATGGTGTAAGTGGATGAGAGGCGATGATTTTCACCGTTTGCATCCATGACAATGCCCCCCGCCTCTCTGACCAGAAGAACTCCCGCCTGAACATCCCACGGCAGATTGCCCCATGTGACGCTAATATCAATTCTTCCCGCAGCCAACCAGGCCAATTGGACCGCCGCTGAACCGACGACACGTGTTTTCATCACGGACGCCTCCATTTTTTGCAAAAACCGATTGTAGTTTCGATTATTCACCGCGGCCTCCGATCCAACGTCAGGGTCGCCAAAGCATAAAATCGCCTCGCGCATCTCTGAGGTGAGCGAGACGTGAACACGCTTCCCATTGCAATGCGCCCCTTTCCCTTCAACTGCCCAAAATCTCTCACGCGAGGTGGGCATATCAATCACTCCAACTCTTGCGACGCCATCCTGAACGAAAGCAAGCGACACGGCGAACAGTGGAAGGCCGCGAACGAAATTAGCCGTTCCGTCAATTGGATCCAGCACCCAAAACCGTTCTGATTCCTCAAAATCTTTTCCCGTCTCTTCTCCCCAAACCGGAACGTTTGGTGTTGCCTCCGCCAAGGTATGCCTTACTGCCGCCTCAATCTCATAGTCGAGGGAAGATACGATGTCGGCATCGCCCTTACGCAAGACTTGAAATTCTTCGGCGTTGCAATTCGTGATCATGGCAGTCGCTTG
>CAYIOH010000219.1:0-6837 GCA_964364975.1 uncultured Bifidobacteriaceae bacterium | reverse complement strand
TTGCCGTCCACCTTCCAGAACGTACCCGAGAACAAAGCTGCGTTCACGTCTGCCGCCGTGATGGTGCCATCCAGAATTTTGCCGCTCGTGACCGAACTGTTCTGCAAGCCGGCGGTGGGCACGGCGTCCGTGGCGACGCCCGCTGCGGTGGCGGCGTTGCCCGCGTTCGGGGCGTAAATCGCGTATGGGGTGGGCGTGAGTTTCTGGCGCGGCGCAAGCGCGGCGAACACGCCGCCGCCGTTGGTGCGCACGGCGATGTCCAGCCAGCGGTCCGCGCCGGAGAACACGCCCGCGCCGAAGTCGAGCGTGACGGCGAACAAGCCGTTGGTAACTGAGGTGGCGGAGTTGGTGAGAGTCGGCCCTTGCTGGCCGCCGCCGCCGGCGGAATCGTAAATCGCAAATCGCAGATCGTAGATTCCGCTGGCTGGATTCGCGCCGTCGTTCAAACGGCCCTGATAGGTGAACGCCGTGCCTTGGGCGAACACGGTTGAGAGTTGAGGGTTGAGGGTTGAGAGCAGGAGCAGAAGCGCCAGCCAGCGTAGGACAGGCATCGCGCCTGTCGCAAACCTCTTCGGAACTGTTCTCCGCTCAAGCGCTTCATTTGTAGTTTGAGACAGGCGCGACGCCCGTCCTACGGTGTTTCGTATTTTCATTTTGCACCTCTGGTTCGTTGACTCATGAATTTTTCAAGTTGATCGAGCCGCTGTTTCAACTCCGCGATCTCCGTTTCCTTCTGTTTCAACTCCTCCGTCACCTTCTGGTTCAACCCCTGAATTGCCGCCAGCGCCACGCCGTCGGCGTCCACCGTCGCGATGTGCCGCTCGTCGGTGCCGAGACCGAAGGCCGCGTGGAAATCCTGCGCCATGGGGCCGACGTGCGGCGTGGCGGTGTCGCCCTTGAAGTTCCAACGGCTGATCGCCAGTCCCGCCACCTTGTCCAGCACTTCGCGCGGATTAACCGTCGCGAAGTTTTCCTTCAAGTTGCGGTCGCTGGGCGGGTTGAACGCCGTGGCCGTCACGGTGCCGTTGACGTGCAGCTTGCTCCCCGGGTTCGTCAAACCGATGCCCACGTTGCCGGTGTCCCACCGGACAACCACCTCCGGCTCGGTGCCAAGTTGCGGGTCATCAATGACGAAGGCGTAGTTCTTGCCGGAGATATCCGCATCGCCCTTGGGCACGCCGATGTCCCAGTATCGGTTTTCGGGACCGGTGCTGGAGTGCGAACCAAACCGCATCATGCCCTGCGATCCGGCCAGATTCTGGTCGCCCACCTGAAGCATGGCACCGGGATTGGGCGTGTTGATGCCCACGCCGCCCGCGGCGCGAATGAGGAACTGGTTGTCGGCGGTGGAGGAGAAGTCCGCATTCTGGGAATCCGCCCAGACAAAGGCGCCGGTATGATTTGCCTTGGCGCGGCGTCCGGCGGCAAAGGCATAGCTGGAAGCCGTGTTGAAAACCCCGCCGGGAATCGTTGCACAAACGCCGCTGGCATAGTTGTAACCGCCTCCGCCAACGGTGGAATAACTGCCGCTTGCAAGGTTGGTCCCTCCGCCGCCGACGGTCGAACTGAAGCCATCCGCCCAGTTCTGCAATCCGCCGCCAACGGTGGCGAAGCTCGCCATCACGCGGTTGTAACGGGTAAACGGGCCGCCGCCCCCGGCAATGGTGGCGCCGACCACGTCGCTGTATACTACGGTGTTGCCGCTGATACCGCCAATCACATTCGGGCTGATGCCATAGCTGGCATTGGAGCCATACTCAATCCGCAGTCCGCGCTGATTGTTTACCTTGAATTCCAGCGCCTGATTGTCGGTGGTGCCGAGGAAGTGTGTCCCGGCCGTCGTGCCGGCATTGCCGCCGATTTTCCAAAACGCCGAGGAATCCAGTCCGTCGAGCAGGTCCACATTGAGATTCGCCACTTGATTCGTGTTGCTGACTGTGAAGGGCGGTCCCACGGGCGGATCGAACACCGCGGGGCCGGTGAAATGGAAACCCACGCCCGGTGGCGGGGCGCCGGCGTACGCTGCGTAGATCGCGCTGGGCGCGGGTGTCAGCGGCTGGCGCGGATCAAGCACGGTCAGCGGTGCGGCCCCATTCGTGCGCACGGAAATCTCCAACCACCGGCCGCGGGAATAGGTTTCCGTGGAGTAGGGGCCGAAATCCAGCAGCGTCGTGAACAGGCCATTGCTGACGGTAACGGCCAGGTTGGTAATCGGGCCGAGCACCGCGCTGCCGCCAGAGGGGTACTGAAACAGCGCGAAGCTCATGTCGTAGCTGCCGTTCCCCGGATTACCGCCGTCGTTGAGCCGGCCCTGGTAGGTGAAGGCCGTGCCTTGGGCCAGGCAGGTTGAGAGTTGAGCCACGTAGAACGTGGTGAAGGTTGAGAGGAGCAGCGCCCAAAGGGCGAGCGTGCGAAGGGTGGGTCTTGTTTTCATAGGCGGAATAATTTCGTTGGTCGCGATGCCAGTTGGCTCGGGGGACGAGCGGAATGAAACTACATCCGGGCCGGAAAAGCAAGGAGAATTTCCCTCTCACCACGGGTAGGGACGGGTAGGGACGCGTTCCACCGCGTCCCAATTATCATTCTCCCTCCGAAAAGAATGGGACGAGGGTGGAACGCGTCCCTACCAACTCACGGCTTGAAGAGGCGATAAAAGCGATTCCCTGTCGGTGGATTGACGATGAGCGTCTTGGTCGTGCCGTCGTCTGAGGGTGCGGTGGCGACGTTGCTCCAGTTCACCGTCGCGACGCCGTTGGTGTTTTGTTGCAAGGCCCAACCCGTCGAAGGCGACGGCCAGGAAACGGCGACCGTGTTCGTCGTGGTGCGCGTGATGGAGAGCAACGGGGCGCCGGGAGTTTGCACGGCGGCGATGATGCCCCAGAAGCCGCCGTCAATGGAGTAATTGCCGCCGCTCATTGTTGCGCCTGCGTCCGGTTGGCCGATGGTGCCGCTGACGGAATAAACACCGCCGGTGCTCGTGCCGCCCCCGCCGTCAATGGTGTGCCAGTCAATGTTGTAGGTCTGCGCGAAGGCGGTTGAGAGTTGCGGGTTGCGGGTTGAAAGCAGGAGTGCCAACAGGAGTAGGACAGGCGTCCCGCCTGTCTCCAACTTCTTGCAGCCGGTTTTCCGCTGGAGCGATTGAGGGGAAGTTTGAGACAGGCGCGACGCCTGTCCTACGTTCATGCCTGCGTTCATTTCACACTTTCGTTCTATGGGTTATCTTCACGAAATCATTTGCGTGGTATTCCTCCGTGCGTGCTATCGGTGGCCTACGGATCCACGCTGCCATAAGCGGTGGGAACATAAAGCAGCGTGAGATGCGGTCGCCTTACCTGGCCGCTCGCCTCATTGGCACTCGCCAAGGTGTGGTACGAATATGTGCCAATGCCGGCTACCGGAAAGACACGGTGAATCGTAGCGGCCGTTGCGTTAGCGAAGATCTCATGCGTGAAGCTCGGGACGTCGATGTTCGTTGGCGTGATGTCGAGATAGACGGAGCCGCTAGCCATCGACACCGTCGCCGTAAAGATCGCCAGGACGAAGCCCGCCCCCGGACAGTTAATGCTATTGGTTATGGTTGGCGTCCACGACGAGTTGAGGTAAACAAAAGTGCCTGGCAAGCGTCTGTGGGCCAAACCGGGTTCCTGACCCGTTTCCGCGGCGGAAATGCTGTCGGCGGGGAGGTTGACCGTGTTGTCGCCAGTGGCAGGCGTGTCCACGCTGACGTTGCCGGCCACGTCAATGGACAGGGCGCTGCCGCCGTTGTTCACATAGAAGAGAAGTTTGTCCGCGCTGACGGAGCCAAGCCAGCAACCATTCCCATCCAGGTAAGTGCTCAGGCGCCGGGTGCCGTCCGTGTGTTCAATGCCGTAACTAATGCCAACACCCGTGGCCACCGTGAGCGGCGTGGCGGGCGTGCTGGTACCGATGCCCACACGGTTGTTAATCGGATCAACGGCGAGCGTGCTGGCATCCAGCGTAAGCGTCGAACTCAAGGCCCAGTTGCCACCGGTGGGCAACGCGGCGGCGGCCAGCGAGCCGGAGAGATTGCCGGACATGATGGCGTAAGGGGTAGGCGTAATCTTCTGACGCGGAGACAACGCGATGAACGCCCCGCCGCCATTGGTGCGCACGCCGATTTCGAGCCAGCGGTCTCCACCAGTGAACACACCCGCGCCGAAATCCAGCGCCACGGTGAACAGGCCATTCGTCACACCCGTCGGCGAGTTGGTGAGGGTTGGCCCCTGCTGGACGCCGGCACCGGCGGAATCGTAAATTGTAAATTGTAAATCGTAAATTCCACCGGCCGGATTGGCGCCGTCATTGAGCCGGCCTTGATAGGTGAACGCCGTGCCTTGGGCAAAGACAGTTGAGAGTTGAGGGGTGAGGGTTGAGAGCAGCAGCGCCGACAGGGCGAGCGTGCGAAGTTTGTATTTCGTGTTCATAGGCTGGATTTTGGCGTTGGTCGCGATGCCAGTTGGCTCGAAGGACAAGTGGATGAAAGCGCATCCGGCCCGGAAAAGCAAGGTATTTCGGTAGTGGTATTTCGGTAGTGGGTCAGTTTCCATTTTCGGTGAGGCGCGCGTCCTCGCGAGCCGGCTCGCCCGCCGTGCTCGCGCACCGTCGCGGCAGGTCAGTAGCCTCGCCCGCCAAACTGACGCACTACCGGGAATTCCGGCGCGACTCACTTCTCAATCAGCATCGCGGGCACGGTGTCGGGATGCGCGCGATCGTGCGGCAGGGTGCTGAACGACATCAGGACCATGGGCCGCGAGCCGGTGTTCTGAATGGCGTGCGCAACGCCGGGCGGCAGAGTGAATCGCATGGCTTGTCCTTCCGGCACGGGAATGTCCCGCACGATTCCGTGCTCGCGAACCCGGACGTGGCCAGGCCCGATGACCACAAAAACTTCCGTGCTCCGCTCGTGATAATGATTGCCCCGAATGGCGCCCGGTTCGGAGAGAACCACATGCAGGTTGCGCTGGCCGGCGAGCAACGCCTCGGAAACCGGTTCGATCACCCAACCGCGCGCGTCGGTGAAAAACGAGACATTTTCGACTGTCACTTGCGAATTCATCGCGGTGGAAGGTAACGCGGCAAGAGCACACGGCCAATTACTCCCGAAGGATTTTTTTGGCGGCGAGCTTGACGGCTTCGGCCAGTTCGCGAGGTTTGAGGACGACGGCATCGCCGCCCCAACTCAACACCCAGCGTTCGATCTCGACGAGGCTGGAGAGTTTCAATCGCAATTCCACTCCCCGGCCCTTCAGGTCGCGCAGTTGTTGCGACTCGTGCCATTTCTTTTCACGAATCAAGTCGGCGGCGCGCGCGTTGAACCGGAGAACCACGTCGTATTCGCCCTGGCCGGAATGGACGCCAAAGCTGTCGCGAAGGCGCTTTTCGAGGGAGAATTTTTCAGGGCGGGCAAAGGTTTTCCCGGTTGGCTTCACGGCTTGGACGCGCCCGGGGACGAAGGTGCGGATGTCTTTGCGCGCGTGGTCGTAGGCGAAGAGATACCATTCGCCGTTGATGTTGGCCAGATGATAGGGATCAACGAGGCGGGCTTCGCTCTGCCGGCTGCCGGCTTTGCGATAAGCGAGTTCAAGCTGCCGGCGATGCGCGGTGGCCTTGGCGAGGGCGTCGAAGATTTCCAGGTTCAAGATCGGCTCGGCGCGGGTGCGGAAGGAAATGGTCTGCTCGATGTCAGTCAGATTCAGCGAGATGGTGTCGGGCAGGGATTGCTCGATTTTGCGGATGGCGCTGAGCAGCGGTTTCTCGAATTGCGTGCCGCGATATTGTTCGAGGGCCTTCTCGGCGATGACCAAGGCCACGAGTTCGCCTTCGGTAATGTGCATCGTGGGAAAGGCGGTGACTTCCCCGGTGTAATGATAGCCAAAGCGCGAGCCGTCGTAGGCAATGGGCAACGCCAAGCGGTCGCGCATGAACTCGATGTCGCGCTGGATGGACTTGGTGCTTACTTCGAGTTCGCGCGCGAGCGTGGAGGCATTGGGAAGCTTACCGGACTGAATGGCCTGATGAATCCGCAGCATCCGCTCCAGTGGCGGCCGGGAGAGCGGCAAACGTGGCGGCGACTTTCCTTTACTTGTCATCGGGAGCAGCAAGAGCGGTATCGCGCAAAATGATCAATCCGTTAATCTCGTACTTGTGCCCCGCGCGCACCAGAACAAGTCGCCGGAACCCACGCCCGGCCAAGAGAGCCTTCCAATCTTGGAACAACTGTGTCTCCTGATCAATGGAGTACAAGCTGCCCATGACCACCACGGCCAAGTCGCGTCCGATGTCGTGCCGGCCAAGCTCGCGCACAACACTCTGGCGATTAAGCGGCGGGAGAAAACCATTCTCCCGTGTATCCGGCCGGGTCATTTGGATCAAATCCCAACTGTAGAAGCGCACAACCACGTTCGCCGCCGCCCCCTCATGAAACCGCGCCCTAGGGCCCGTGCCGTCGGAAGACACGGAACTGCAGGAAGCCACCAATGCGGCCACCGACGCCAGCAGCATCCACCGAAGATATTGAGGTTTTTCCATTTGTTGCGGTGGACGAAATTCTTTCGCCCGCCCTTACGAGCAAATCAAGCGAATGCCATGCAGCAGGGACAAATCAGCAGCGACCAGGCAGCCAGTTCGCGCGCGAAAATTGCCCCTGCAACCGCGGTGGCATATTTACCGGTCGCAGCTTCCCCTCTGCCGCCTCCCCGCCTGTTGCGCTACTCAAATCCTTACAGTTGCCTGGACAACCGACGACGAAGCTAAGAACCCTTTTCCAACTTCGCCAGCAACTCGTCGTTGTAGGCCAGCCAGACCTGGTCGAAATCG
>CAYIOH010000218.1:2305-6879 GCA_964364975.1 uncultured Bifidobacteriaceae bacterium | reverse complement strand
GCCGCGAAAATCCCACCGGTGTTGCCGAGCGCCCCCACGGCGTCCGCCTTGCCGTCGTGCACCAGCCCAACCGCGCGGGCGATGGAGCAATCGCGCTTCTTGCGCAACGCGCTGGCGGGTTTGTCGTCCATCGTCAGGAACTCGCTGGCGTGAACGACATGAACACGGCGGTCGCGCAAGCCGCTGTGCGCCAGCGCGGCGTGGATCTCCTGCTGCTGGCCGACGAGGTGGAGGGCCGAGATGTTGATGCCGGCTTCGAGGGCCCGTTTGGCGCCTTCGATGACAACCCCGCAACCGTGGTCGCCGCCCATCACATCCACTGCGATTCGCATAGACGAAATAACACGGAAAACTTTTCCCGCGTCGGGGAGCCGTATCAAGCCCCGGCCGTGATGGTCAGGACCTGGCGTCCCTTGTAGTAACCGCAGGCGGGACAAACCCGGTGCGGGACATACGGGGCCGCGCATTGCGGGCACGTGCTGAGTTGCGGCAGGGTGAGCACGCTGTTGTACGCGCGGCGCATGCGCTGCCGGCTCGTTGATGGTTTTCGCTTTGGAACGCCCATAGTTAGCTCGCTTTCAAATTCTACAATTTCAGTTTGTTCAACGCGGACCAAGCCGACGAACCGGATTCCGTCTTGTCCCGACCGCTCATTTTCTTTATGCCAATTTCCACTTTGGCCAATCCGCGACATTTTGAATCACACACCGGATGCTGCGGAAACGCGAGGAGAATATCTTCGCGAATGTGGGGCGTCAAGTCCACGCAATCGCTCCTCACGGCCACGCATTCATCGCCCTTCAACGGCAAAAGGCATGTCCACTCCGCCAAATTCAAGTCGTAGGCGAATGGCTTCAGGCAACGGACGCACTGGCAATCAAGCACGACGCGCAGCGAACCGCGCACCAGCAGGTTGTCGTCGAGCAATTGCGCCTCCAGATCGTGCGATACCGGATCGTTCACGCGAATCATTTCGTCGTGCGTCTCCAGGTCTAGTTCGCCCGCCGGCAACTCGCCTTGGAGCCGGACGTTGTGATTCGCCAGATGGCGCAGGTTCACGACCAGCGGCATAAACTTCTTTCTAGGCCGGCGTGGCGGCGAATTTTTCTTTCAACGCGGCCTGCACGTGGGCCGGCACGAACGCGCTCACATCGCCGCCCAACCGCGCGATTTCCTTCACGATGCGCGAACTCAGAAACGTGTAGGTATCCTTCGGCATCATGAAAATGGTTTCCAACCGTTCGTCGAGCTTGCGGTTCATCAGGGCCAGTTGAAATTCAAATTCAAAGTCCGACACCGCCCGCAGTCCGCGCACCACGGCTATCGCGGAACGGCGGGCGGCGTATTCCACGAGCAGGCCGTCGAACGCATCCGTCTCGACATTCGGCAAGTGCCGGACGGCTTTGCTGACAAGTTTCACGCGTTCTTCGAACGTGAACAGCGGGTGCTTGCTCTCACTCTTGGCGACGGCGATGATGACACGGTTGAACAGCTTGGTCGCGCGCTGAATCACGTCCAAATGGCCGTTCGTAACCGGGTCAAAACTGCCGGGATAAATCGCGGTGCGCATGGCGACACTGTAGCAACCGGCGGCGGACTGACGAGGAAAAATGTTCTGCGACCTGAAAGCCGAATTCAAAGCGATCAACTTTGCGCCGCCAAATCTTTTGGCTTCGCGAAAAACATCGTTTGAAAATCTTCGGCGACCGCGCCAGGCGGCAGCCACGGTACTTCGTAAATCCGCACGGGGCGGTTGAAACCCTTTGGTGTCGTCGGCTCTTTTTCGACGCAGGTGGCGGCCAGGGCGGGGTCGTCGCGAAGCAGATGTTGATAGGTGGTTTCGCTGATGATGATGCGCCCCCGCCCGGAAATTCCTTCCAGCCGGCTGGCGAGATTCACCTCACGGCCAAACACGGTGTAATTCAATATGTGCGCATCAGAGCCCATCAATCCCACCGTGACCAGGCCCGTGTTGATCCCGGTGCCGAGCATAAGCGTGGGGAGCGGCGGTTTGGGCGGCAGCCCGGCGGACGCGCGCGCGCGATTTTCCAATTCGCGTTGAGGGTTTTGGGCGGCGCGCTGCTGGTTCAACTTGTACATCTGCCGCTGGGCGTCAATGGCTGCGCGCACACAGGCCAGCGCTTGCTGCGGATGCGGTGCCGGCGCGCCCCAAAACGCCATCACGCAGTCGCCGATGTATTTGTCGAGCGTGCCGCCCTGTTTCTTCACCGCGTCGGCCACGCAGGAGAGGTAGAGGTTCACCGTATTTAGCGTTTCGCCGGCAAATTCCTCGAAGCACGCGTCAGCCGCGACGCGGGAAAGTTTGTGTTCGTGCACGTAGTCAGCCACGCGTTCCTGTGTGTAATCGGTCAACTCGGTAAAGCCACGCACGTCGGCAAAAAGCACAGTGATCTCCCGCCGCGCGCCGCCCAGCGCCAGTTTTTCGGCCCCCAGCAATTCGTTCACGACCTCCGGCGACACAATCTTCGAGAAAATATTTTTCACCCGGCGGCGCTCCCTTTGCTCGAACACGACGCGATAGGTGACCAGCATCCCGTGCTCGACGATCATCGCGCCCACGGGCAGGACGAGCGGCAGCCAGTAACGGTACTGCACGTAGAGGAACATGCCGACCGCGCAATACACGATTGCGAGAAGAACATATCCCGCCGAAGCCGAGAAAGCGCGCCACTGCCAGGTCAAGAACGCCGTTAACACGCCCAACGCCACAATCAACGCTAGTTCCATCCCCAGCGACGCGCGACGCACAAATCGCCCGGTTAAAATCGAATTGGCCACGTTCCAATGCTTGCTGACGAGCAACGTGTCCTCGGCCAGCGGCGTGGCGCCGCGGTCGGTCAAATCGTTGCCCTGCGCGCTGGAACCGACAACGACCAGTTTGCCGCGCCAGTTGTTTTCCAGTTCGTTGGTCTGACCTTTCAGCCGTTGTTGGTGCTGCCAGAGCAAACGGTGAATCGGTTCAGCGGCCAGCCGCGGGTCGTTCGGTGGCAGACACCAGTCAATGTAAAAGCCGCCGTCGCGGTCCACGGGAATAACTCTTTCCACGCCACCCGCGCCGCGCAAGGTCACGCGGCCATGCTCCAGGTCCACAGCGGCGTTGGCCAGATCGAGTTTCAATTCCTGCGCCGCCAGCACCACGCCCATGTGCCAGACCCGTTCATTCGTGAACGCCTTCGCCTTCGGCGCCATGCCAGGCGGCAGCTTGTCGCCCACGAAATCCGCGAGTGCAAAATTATTTTCCGCGTCCACCGGAATTTTGATTTCTTCGCCGTTGGAACGCGGCAGGGCAATCTGGCCCGGCGCGCAGCGCGCCCGGCCCAGATCAATTCCGTAACCCGGATCCGCCTCGACTTGTTTGAATACCGGATGCCACCGGCGGTAGGTGCGAAAAAGCTTGGCGCGGCGGAGAATGCCGTCGGGATCCTTGTCGGTCGAAATATCGCCCACCGCCAGCGCGTTGGTCGTGAAAAGATCGGGCGGTTCGAGATCGAGCGTGACGGCCAGGATGACATTGCTGGCGCGGCGGAGTTGCTGGGCGAAGAATTCGTCCGACTCGATGAATTCACCGTTGGCCATGCGCACACTCGGATGGTCCTCGCGGCGTTCGCCAAAAATCACGTCGAGGGCCACCGTTCTGGCGTCCTGGGTCGCGAGTTCCTGCACCATCCGCCCATAGACCTGGCGCGGCCAGTAGAGACCAAAGCGGTATCCCAACCCGCCGCTTTTCACGGCCGCGATGCTTTCCTCGTTCATGAACACAAAACCGAGATTGGTCGCAACGGTGGAGGGAAACCGCATCGCCTTCCGGACGCGCATGTCGTAGGTGATGCGCTCCAGGCGCTCGACAAAGTCCAACTGCCACACGCGCGCCAGACACGCCAGCGCAAGGACGCTGACCGCGATGAGCGCGGGGACCTGCTTTAGCCGTTGGAACTTCACGGCGACGAACTAAACAGAAATACCGGAACAACTCAAGGCGCAGACTTTACAACTTCACGATCTCCGGGATTTTGCGTTGCCCCGGCTCGCAGGACGCCAGCGTGAACACCAGGCGTGGTTTCGCGGGTGGAAACTCGTTCTGAATCCGCGTCAGCTCCGCGAATCACAGCTCTAGCCGGAGCGAAGCGCTGCATGGCCATGCCACCGGTCAATGTGGCGGTGGATTTGACCGG
Source organism: uncultured Bifidobacteriaceae bacterium (assembly GCA_964364975.1). Taxonomy (GTDB): domain Bacteria; phylum Verrucomicrobiota; class Verrucomicrobiia; order Limisphaerales; family JADLHS01; genus JALOTT01. The sequence goes on along the minus strand of CAYIOH010000218.1, from coordinate 2,686 downwards.
GCTGAATCTGGGACGCCCCAGCAATTACTTCTTCATCGCACAGCAACGACAACGACGACGGCGCAAGCGTTATCTCAAAAACAGCAACGTTTTGCGGGTGCGGGAATTGTATGCCGATGCGGGGTATGGTGTCGAGAGGGTGCATGTGTAGTGTCGGGAAGAGGTGGGCATCCGTAGTTATCCCTACCAGTGGTTTATCAGCGATTCGCCAGCCTCAAGAAGCGTCTGCGGTTGCCTGCCAGTCTCCGTACCATTCAATGGATTTTCAGCCTCACCCTTTTCAAGAAAACGCCCATTTTACAGGCTTTTTTCAATCACGACTGCCACCATTATACCCAACCCAACGATCAGCCCGGTTTACCGGGGTCTGTTAACTGGACA
>CAYIOH010000218.1:0-2295 GCA_964364975.1 uncultured Bifidobacteriaceae bacterium | reverse complement strand
AACGCCCATTTTACAGGCTCTTTCTCAATCACCACCGCCAGCCATTATGCCCGGCCCCAACCATCAGCCCGGTTTACCGGGGTATTATAACTGGACAGAAGTGTCAAAAAATCTAAAAAAATATGTTGACACCGCCGGGGGAAAGAGTCATCCTCTGGCAACGGTCAGTCCTGACAAAAACAATGTAACAATAGCGGTTGGTCGGAAACTGACGAGTTGAAACTAGTAACAAACCAAAGTCACAAAAATGAAAACTACCTTAAAAACTTCAAAACTGATCACAGGGAGCTTGGCTGTCGCCGGTCTGTTGTTGTTCGGCACACAGGCGAAAGCTGACTACTCTGATGATTTCTCCTCCGGAACCGATACGGCGTGGGAACATGACTCCGAGTACGTCATGTCCTTTGGGCAGACTTGGGATGCGTCCAGTTACGCGTACAGAATGACGGCAGATCTTGGTGGGTTTGGATATGGTTATGGTGCAAGTTACGCCCCGGGTGAGATGGGTTCCGAGGTCTCAGTTCAGTCTGACATAGTCACCTTTCAGGGACCGGGAGCTTTCGGAGTCTGGGGTGTCGCGATGGACGTTGACACCGCCTCACTACATATTCTCTTCGGCCTCACCGGATACACTTTTATCTATGAGCCTTACGGCAATGGCCTTCTGGGTTCTGTGGAGCTCATTAGGATTGACCCCTCGGCCACCTTCATCGGCCTTGGTGGTGGTGATGTGCCTGTCACGTTGTCAGTGGGCACCGACTACACTATGTTAATGACTCACAGCGCCTCCGGCCTAATTGTAGGAGAGCTTTGGGAGGTCGGTGGTTTAGCCCCGCTCGTACGGGTAACTGATACTGACACCACTTACATGAGTGGCCGCTCCGGACTGGTGGTGTTTCTTACTGATCCTGCAGAAGCGAGCCCGGTAGATACCACGTTTGACAACTTTGTGTCCGAGGTGCCGGAGCCGGGTAGTGCCGCGTTGCTGGGCTTGGGTGTGCTCGGATTCCTCGTTCGTCGCATCTGGCCGAAGAAGTAATATAGTAACATCAATTACATTGTTTTTTTCGTTCAGGCGTGGAACCAACCACGCCTGAATTTTTTCTTCCCCTCCCCCGGCAGCTAATCGCCGCTCCGTGCGCGCCGGTTTCGGCCAGTCAGTGCCATTACCAGTATTCTTCGGTGGAACTGGCGGCGCGGCAGCGCCGCCCTACCAAACCAGGTAGGGACGCGCTGCCGCGCGTCCTCCCGCCGTGCTCGCGCCCGTCGCGGCAGTTGCGCGCCGGTTTCGGCCAGTCAACCCCGGTAGGGCGGGCAGTCCTCTGCCCGCCGCCCGTCCTGACGACGTTTGCGGCGCGCACGGAGTGACGTCGCCCTACCAAGACCATCAACCGGCAGAAGCGCAAAGATCGCTTCGCGAACTTCCCACCCGGGTCGCGGCTTGTGCCAACTCATTCCCTGCCTATTATGCCGGCGTTGTGACGGCGCGCCTTGCTTCCCTTGACCAGTTCCGTGGTTACACGGTGCTGGGCATGTGCGTGGTCAACTTCCTCGGCAACTTCACCGCGCTCCCGGCCGCGTTCAAACACCACAATACCTATTGCAGCTATGCCGACACGATCATGCCGCAATTTTTCTTTGCGGTGGGATTTGCCTACCGGCTCACATTTCTGCGGCGGATGGCCGGCGCGTCCGTCAACTCTGTCTGCGCGCGATTCTTGTGGCGCAATCTCAAGCTCATCGGGCTGGGCGCGGCGCTGTATCTGGGCGGTGCCGCCGCGCACACTTGGACCGGATCGTCCCCGCCGAGCGTGGCGGCATTTCTGGCGCGCGCGTGGCGGCAGGAACTGTTCCAGACGCTGGTTCACATCGGGGTGACGGCGCTCTGGATCCTGCCGGTCATTGGCAGCGGAGCGTGGATGCGCCTCGCCTTTGCCGGCGGCTCGGCGGCGCTTCATCTGGGTTTGTCCGGCTGGTTTTATTACGATTGGGTCAACGCCGAACACGGCATTGACGGCGGGCCGCTGGGTTTTCTAACGTGGACAATTCCCATGATCGCCGGGTCGCTGGCGCATGATATTCTTGCCCGCGGCACGGAGGCGCGGGCGGCTGTGCGGCCCCTGTTGGTTTGGGGCTGCGTGGTGATGGCGCTGGGTTACACGCTCTCGTGCCTGAACCGGATCACGCCGCCAAACATACCTGCGTCCACCAGCCCCGGCGCGTGGCTGGCCGAACCCCCGTTTGTGCCGCCAACGCATCCGGTGAACCTGTGGACGATGAGCCAGCGGGCGGGCA
>CAYIOH010000217.1:0-6892 GCA_964364975.1 uncultured Bifidobacteriaceae bacterium | reverse complement strand
TTACGGCGTGCGAACTGACCTCTACCAACTGATTTACTTCACCCGCATCAAGAACTGGGAACTTTTATTACCGCCAGAAAGATCCGCGCGAGTTGAACTGCGTTTACGCCAACCCGAAATACGCGGACACGGTCAACCAGCTTAATGGCGAGACGACACAACTGAGCCAGGAACTTGACAACCACAACCTGGTGCAGAACGTCCAGAGGAAATCTCTGCGCTTACGCTTGAGGTATTCAAGCGTAAGCGCCCGGTCGCACTGGTAATTCTGCCTTGCTTGCCGCGAGACGGGCAAATTCACAACGCAGTGGAAATTGCCGCGCGTCCGTAATTCTCCGGTCGGTGCTACGTATTCTGTCAAATTGCCGAACACCGGCCAAAAGCGAATACTCCATGCAGCAACACGAATTTGGTGTCGGGTTATGGACGCAGATATGCCAGTCAACTCCGGGTCTCTCACAGGCGCACACGCTGCGTTTCCCGCTTCAACTTCCAATGGTGTTGTTCGCGGCAAGATTTCCCTGCGCAGACAACTGACGCAATGCGGCGTGGTGGCCGTGTTGGCACTCGCCGGTTACCTGATCATCAGTCATTTTATTTTGCAATCTGTCCGGGTGGTTGGTGTCAGCATGACGCCCACGCTCAAAAACTCCGGCTTCTATTTGCTCAATCGTTGCGTGTATTTGGTTCGCAAACCCCAGCCGAATGACATCGTGGTGATTCGCGATCCACTGGATCAGTCTTACTCGGTCAAGCGCATCATCGCCGGCAACGGCGACGCGGTTTATCTCAAAGCCGGACGGGTCTATGTCAACGGCCGCGCACTGACCGAACCCTATCTGCTGCCCAATATGCCGACGTTCACGTTCGAACACCAGCCTGAGACGGTGTTCCGATGCCGGCAGGACGAGTATTTCCTTCTCGGGGACAACCGGTTGAACAGCACGGACAGCCGCGCTTACGGCCCGGTTCCGCGCCAGAACATTCTAGGCGCGATCATTCACTGATTTCCCGCTGCGGGTTCGCGGCGTTCGGCGCCGACTTCCTTTCGAATCGTCCCGTCTGTGTCGCTTGCGGCAACCAGGGCGAACCGATCCCGTTGCAAACAGAACTCCACATCGTCACGCAAATCCGCATGGGCAAGAAGCTGGCGCGCGTTCCGGGCGTGGCGCACGGCGCCGGGCAAATCCGCTTGCGCCTGCAGGAAAACCCGCCGCGCAATTTCCGCCGAGTCATGCGCTTCAATCGCGCGCGATCGTGAGGCGAGCGACTCGCACAACGCGCCGGCGGCCAGGACATCTTCCAACGCCGCGCCCTCGCCGGTGCCAGCGCAGACGACGAGCAGGCACCCCGGCAGGCATCGTTCGATGGCGTCCGCCGTGGCCGAAAGATTTAGGAATGAACCCACCAACACGCGCTGCGCGCCGACACAGGCCCGCAATGCGCGGGTACCGTTCGTTGTCGTCGAGACGATGGTTTTGCCGGCAATTTTGGCGGACGTGAATTCGCGCGGGGAATTACCCAAATCAAATTCAACGCCGCCGGTCAAAGCCGCGCCGATGCGCAAGCCGTCGCGCTCGCCGGCCAGCAGAACATCCGAGCGCTCACGACGCAAAACCAGAGCTTCAGAAATCTCCGCCACCGGGATGATGGCTTCCGCTGCGTTGGCCAGCGCCGTGACAAACGTGCTGGTTGCGCGCAACACGTCCAGGACGACGCAGACGGTGTGCTTCAGGTCGCGGTCGCGCAAAGCACGGAACTCGGCGGGCGTGAACAGCACCTCGATGGAGCAAGTCATGCTTGATATTACAACTGCGCGGCCTCAGGTGAAAATATTTTTCGGGTGCTTCGTGCGGATGAAGTGAAACAGGTATTGCTGCGCGTAACCCGCGTTGGGACCGAAGTGCGTCGCGGAGAACATTTTTAATCTCTCAGGAGTTGGGCGTTTTCCACGAAAATAAAGTTCGCGCAACGCCCGCAGCACCCACACGTCCAGCGGAAACGCCGTGGGAAATCCGCCGGCGAAAAGCAAAACGCAATCGGCAATCTTGTGGCCCACGCCGGGCAGCGCCAGCAGTTGCGCGCGGGCGGTGGCCAAATCCAGCCGGCTCAAACCCGGCAGGTTGCATCTGCCTTCAGCGACCCTTCGCGCGGTGGCCAGCAGATACGGCGCGCGAAACCCCATTTTGCACGCGCGCAACTGCGCTTCGGTCAACCCCGCCAGCCGCTCTGCGGTCGGAAAAGCGAACGCGGTCGGCTCTCCCGCGGGAACGGGCACCGGCGTTCCGTAACGTTCACAAAGCATCGCGACGATTTGCCGGATTTGCACAATTTGTTTCGTGGACGAAAGGATGAACGACGCCAGACATTCCCACGGGTCTTGCCGCAACAGACGCAACCCGCGGCAGGCGTTGACCGCGGCGCGCATCGGGGCGTCGTCGGGAAAGGTCGCCAGCATGTCGTCGAGTTTCACGGCAACCTGCAAGTAATCCGCCAGCCAACGCCAATCGGTTTGCGGCGCGGCGGTTTCGGCCACGATGTTCTGGCCGCGTTGCCACAGCTTCACCCAACGACCGTGTGTAACGCCGATCCAACTTCCATCACGCGCTTCCCAACCAAACACCTGTCCGGAAGTCAACGTTGCAGCGAGATCGTAATCGCGAACTCGGAAAATTGCCTGGCTGGTCCCCGGGTACAAATCATGGTAATGGTTCGCGGTTGTATCCTTCATCGCGTCTCAGGCAAGTCACCGGCCAACGCCGCGCTTCTTCCACGCGGAATTTTGTCCAGATGGTAAATCAAAAAGCCGTGCAGAAACTGTCGAAGTTCGTGAGTTTGCGCCGCACTGAGCTTGAGGCGCGAGAGGATGGACCAGTCCATTTTGTCCAGTTCCGCCAAAAGCCGTTTCGTCCCGGCGCTGAGCTTTCTTTCCGCAAGGTCCGGCGACAAGCCGAGTTCCTTCAGAAGTTTGAGTTCGAACGCGAAAATGGTCTGCGGTTGCGGCGGATGCTGCACGAGGTGGGCGAGCAACCCGCGCATCAATTCATACACCGCCGGCAGCGGCGTATCGGTTTCGGTGGTTTGCTGCACGAGCGCCGCGCAGTAGGACGCATGTTGCAGGAGACCGAGTTCGTTGCGGAGCGCGCTGTGGGTTTCGCGCAGGCTGACTTCGCGCAACACGTGCAACTCCGAGCGGCGACTACGGCTGAAGCTGAAGTCCGCGAGATAAAACAAGTCCAGTTTGCCCGCGAATGGCGACTTTGGGTGCCGCGCTCCCTTGGCCACGGTGCTGATCCGGCCAAACTCCGGCGTGAGCCAGAGAACGATGAGGCTCGTTTCAGTCAATGGCCGCGTGCGCAAAATCACGCCGGTGGCGGACTCGATCATGAAAGCGGTTTGCTCGACGGCAGTTGAAGCACCGATGTTACCGGCGTGGCTGGCAGGTATTCCGGCGAAATCGAGCCGAGGCTGATGATATATTTGATGCCGTCGGCCACGGCCATGTCGAGCTTTGTGACCTTGTGCTCCGGCACGAGCACAAGAAATCCAGACGTGGGATTGGGCGTCGTGGGCACGAACACGCACACGACTTTTTCCTTCGTCTTTCTCTGCACTTCCTCATGCTGCTCGCTGGTGATGAAGCCAATGGAATACATGCCTTCGCGCGGAAACTCCACGAGCACGACAGTCTTGAACGCGGTCTTGTTGCCGGAGGTGAAGGCTTCGTTGACCTGCTTGATCGCGCCGTAAATCTTGTTCAGCAGCGGCACCCGCAGCAGGGTGCTGTCGAACCAGGCGATCATTGGCTTTCCAATGTAATAACGCGCCAGCAGACCGACGAGGGACACGAGCAAAACGGCCACCGCAAGGGCCGCGAGGCTCCAATACCAAAACATCGGCCCTTTGCCGGCATCCTCGTGGGTGATGTCTTTGGGCACAAAGCACAACAGCAAGTCCGTGATGCTGGTCATCGTGCCGAACAACCATTTGACGACGGCAAAGGAAATCACCGCCGGCAACAGCACGGCCAGCCCGGTCAGAAAGTTTCCGCGCCACCGCGCAAACAGGGTTTTGTTCATGAGCCGAGTCTAGCCGTGCAATGGGTCTGGCTCAAGCAAAGGCGGGAAGGATTTGCGATTGGCGATTTACGATTTGCGAGACGCGGGCGAAGAGTGCGCGCCGGCCAGTTTTGTGAGCGAGAACCGCCGGGTCAGCTCCCGCAGCAGGCGGTTTTCTTCCCGCTTCATTTTGCGGCGGGCCGCGGCGCGTTGGTCATCAAAGCCGCGCAAGTGCAATCCGCCGTGGACGACGTAGCGCACCAACTCGGATTGCCAGCTTGTGCGAAATCGCCGGGCCTGGCGGATGGCTTCGTCCACGCAGACGAAGATTTCGCCGTGCACCCTCTCGTAGCAGCCAACGTAAGGAGGCTCTAATTTCTTTCTTTTATTCGAGAGCCTCCTCACGTCGGCTGCTACGGAGTAGTTGAACGTAATCACATCCGTCGAACCGGCGTGGCGAAGGAACGTTTCGTTCACCCGCACCATCTCGGGCGTGGCGACGAGATGAACGCAGAGTTCGTAGCCTTCAACGCCGATGAGATCGGTGAGCAACGAGCGAACGATGCGGCGAACCAGAGGCGTGTTGACGCGGCAGGCGCGCTGGCGATTCCGCAGGACCAAAAGCGACTTGTGTTGGTGGGGCAAGCGTCCTTGCGAGCCGACACCGCCGGGCTTTCGATGGCTCGCGAGGACACTCGCCCCACCCGTCAGCGCAGACATGCTCATTTTGAATTCGCGCGAAGCTCTTCGTAGGCGGAAATGATCCGCTGCACCAGCGGATGGCGGACCACGTCGCGCTTGCCGAACTCGACGATGGCGATGCCCTCGGTGTTCTGGAGGGCGTGATGGGCTTCGAGCAGGCCGGAACGTTTTTGCGGCGGCAGGTCAATTTGGGTTTCGTCGCCGGTGATGACCGCCTTCGAGCCGTGGCCGAGGCGCGTGAGGAACATCAACATCTGCTCGGTGGTCGAGTTCTGCGCTTCGTCGAGGATAATGAAAGCGTTGTTCAGCGTGCGACCGCGCATGTAGGCGAGCGGCGCGATTTCAAGCGTGCCGCGCTCGGTGTTTTTCTGGATTTCCTCCGCCGGCATCATGTCGTGCAACGCGTCCTGCAACGGGCGCAGGTAGGGCGTGATTTTTTCGTAGAGATCGCCGGGCAAAAAACCGAGCGCCTCCCCAGCCTCGACAGCGGGGCGGGTGAGGATAATGCGGGACACTTTGCCCTCACGAAACGTCGCAAGCGCCATCGCCACGGCTAGATAGGTTTTGCCCGTGCCTGCCGGGCCGATGCCGAAGGTGACATCGTGCTTGCGGATGGCGTCGAGATATTTTTTCTGGCCGACGGTCTTGGCAGTAACGCCGGGCTTCTTGTCGTGTGTGAGGATGCGGTCGTTGACGAGGTCTTTGAGGGTGGCCGCGCCTTCGTGTTTTACCACGTTCAGCGCGTGGGTAAATTCACGGTTGCGCACGGGCGAACCGGCTTTGAGCAGATTCTCCAGCGAGACGAACAATTGCTTCGCGCGTCCGAGTGCGTCCGCCGGCCCTTCGAGTTTGATCCAGCCTTCGCGGGACGTGGCTTTCACGCCGAGTTCGGCTTCAAGCGTCTGCAGGTTGCGCGGTTCGTGATTGAAAAGTTGCTGCGCGACGCGGGCGTTTTCGAAGTGGAGCGTTTCCGTAGGCATCGGCGGAATTAAAAATGAAGAATGAAGAATGAAAAATTCATTCGGCGAGCGCGGCGCGCAATCGAGCGGCCAGTTCGGTCAATGCCTGCGGCACCACGCGTGTGGAAGCGAGCACGGGCATGAAATTCGTGTCGCCGTTCCACCGCGGCACGACGTGAATGTGGAGGTGCCCCTCGATTCCCGCGCCGGCGACCCTGCCTAGGTTCAGGCCCACGTTGAATCCGTCGGGCTTCATGACTGCTTTGAGCGCGTTGATGCAACGGCGCGAGAGCTTCCACAAGTCGGCCATCTCTTCGTCGGTGAGGCCGTCGAAATCGGCGGCTTGCTTGTAGGGCACGACCATCAGATGGCCGCCGTTGTAAGGATAGCGGTTGAGTAGCGCGTAACAAGTGCGGTCGCGCACGATGACGAGGTTGGCTTCGTCGTCGCTGGACTGGGCGATCCGCGTGAACAGGGTGGCGGACAACTCGGTCTTGGGCGCCAGGATGTATTCGATGCGCCACGGCGCATGGAGCGATTCCATGGGGTCAGCTTAGTGAGTGGGGCGGGGAAAGTCAAAAGCCGAGGCAAACATTCGACTTCAGCCAAGGAGTCCGTGAAACCATGGACCGGATGTTCTCCTGCCTTCCTGGTTTCCTCATTCAATAAACGAGCACCAGCACCGCTGACTTCCGCCTTCATCGGATTTCGGCGTGACAAGTCGGCGCGTTCACCGCCGCTTTCATGCACCCTCTTTGGTATGCGGACGCACGCGGGCAAGGGACTGAACTGCCCTACCGCCGCTTCACGTTTTTCAACACCAGCCGCATCGTTACCCACTCGTAGTCCTTGTAAGCGTTGTGGGCGCGTGGATAGGTCAGCACGATTTCGCGCGTCTTCCGGTCTTCGCGCAGTGTGACGTGCGAGATGTCGAGTCGTCCCTGCGCGATGTCGTCCGGTTGATGCGTGTCCACAGTGAAGACGGATTCACGGATCAGGCGGAGTCTCCTGGCATCAACCTCGCCCATTACCAACGGCCAGCGCGGTGAATTGCCTTGGCAATTGGTAGCGCACAGGTTGCCCACCCAAAAGACCCTCCCGCTGGAATGTTTGAACAGCGTGGACATGCTGCTCGGCGAAAAAAACGGCGCGCCATCGTCGAAAGTCCACGGT
>CAYIOH010000216.1:0-6892 GCA_964364975.1 uncultured Bifidobacteriaceae bacterium | reverse complement strand
GATCGTCCTGGCAGAGAGCAACCCGAAGTCCAAGGGGAACTTTCTGAACCTGGCGTGGATCGAGGCGCTGTCCGGAGGCCAGTAGGCCGCTCGCAGAAGGTGAAGGGGTCCGCAGGATTGACACCATTTCGGCGCGGGAGTATCAACCGCGCCAAGCCCCGCGCGTTACGCATCGAATACCCCGGCGCGATCTATCATCTGATGGACAATGGTTGCGGCTACGGTAATTCCATGAACACCGGCGGCGCGTTGGTCGTTTCGGGGTCGGGCGAGAACAACTCCTCCAGCGTGCGGAAGGGGTGCAGCGGCAGGAACAGCAGTTTCGGAACATAGACCGGTTCGCTTTTCGGTTTATCGAGCGTGCCGGTGATCTGGAATTGGAACAGTTTCGTCACGGGCCAGAGCGCGAGGCTGAGAACGCGGCCAATCACCCACGCGTCGCGCAGCGGCTCGACTTCCGCGCGCATGTCCACGTGGCCGTCGAAACCCACCGTGCCGTCGTATTGCAGCCGCATCGTGGTCGCCCGCATCTCCAGCTTGTCCCAGGCGATCACGCCGTTGGTGATGCCGAAGCGCGCTGAGGCTTCCGAAAAGCGGCTGTTGGCCACGCCGGGCATGAGCGCGTCCAGCGGTTTCGACAGGATGCCGAAGATGGGAATTTCCCACAGCAATCCGTCACGCAACCGCGCGCGCCCGGAGCCGGTCCACGAGCGCGGCTCCGCGGTGTCGCCGTTGGCGATCACGAGTCGCCCGCTCAAGGCACCCTCAAGCTGATTCGTGTGCGTGGACACGTCGGCCAGGAGCGCCGGCAGGCTCGCGTTCGTGACGCCCGCCGTGAAATTAAAATCCGCCCCGCGCCCGCGGTTGAAATCGAAATGTGCGAAACCCGCGGCATCGCCCTCGTAAAACGCCGCGTGCATGTTCGTCAAAGTCAGCGATTCGCCCTCCCAGCGAACCTCGCCCGTGAGGCGCGGCACTTTGAACTTCCACCACTCGAACGGTCCGCCGTCCACCGTGAAATGCAAATCCGCATCGCTTGACCCCCGCAACGGCGCGTAGCCGCTGACGCGCACGCGCGGCGGCTGGGTGAAGCGGTACGGTTCAAGGGTGTGCCCGACCTTCGGCCCGATGGCGCGCGCGACCACGAGCGGTTCAGCGGTGCTGAACCCGTTGGTGAAATGAATGCGTTGCGTGTTGAAATCCACCGCCATGCCGGTCGCGGACAAGGTTTGCGTGCCGCGCAGCAGGCGCGGATCAATAAATTCGAGGAAACGATTCGTGTAGCGCACCGAGGATTCCACGAAGCTCGCGGTTTGTTCGCGGAAGGCGAAATTCGTCATCGTCACGCGGCCTTGCAAGCCAATGCGGTCATGTTCGTACAAGCGCCCCCAGACCTCGCCGTCAATCACGGGCGGCTGCGTGAAGGCGACGAGATCCAGCCCCCGCTGCTGGTTCGTGGCGAGCAGCGGTCGCAACGCGCGCACGTCAATCGTGCTGTGGATGCGCCAGTAATAATCCTTCGTGCCGTCGTTGGCGATATGCGCGAGCCGAACCGCGCCTTCGGGCCGGCCCGCTTCGAGGTCGGGCAGATGCCAGACCCGGTTTGAGTAACTGAAGTGCGAGCGCGCCCAATCCGCCGGCACGCCGAGGTACGCGCCGTTCGTCACGGCGAACCGGCCGCCGAGCCGCAAGGTGGGTTGCACTTCGCCGCGCCAGTCCGGCTGGCGATTCGTCCACGCCGGCAGAACCACCGCGCCGTGGCCCGCCAGCACCGGCGCATTGCGCCAGGAAAATTTTTCGAGCCAGTGCCGCGATTTGGCCGTCAACAACGGCGAAATCTTTTGCACGTCGAAATTGCTCGTCAGATCGAACCGCGCCTCGCGCGTGGCCACGTCCAGTTGCGCGCGGGCGTCCAACCGGCCATCGTCAAAATCCGCGTGCAGGTTGGTCACGGTCAACTCCGGCGGTCGCCAGCGGCCGGCGCAAAGGACTTTTTCCGCGGCGAGCTTCTCGGTGTCCAGTTGCGACAATTCGCCCGCCCAATCGAGATGGAACGGCTGCAGGTTCGTCCACCACCCCCACGCCGCGTTGGCGGGCGGCGGGTTCGTGGGCGTGGCGAGCGTGGCGGTGAAGCGCAATTCCTTGCCGCCCACCCACGGCGAGGCGGCGGTGTCGGCGCGGAGTTCGCCGCGACCGGACAGCGGGATGGCGTTGGTGAGCGAGTGAATCCAGTTGGCGATGAACTGCACATTCGTGACGCCGGCCCACTGGGTCTGGGCGTAGGCGGCTTTCGCGGTCAAGCTGGCATCCACGACGTTTGTCTGACCGGCTGGCGAGACGAGATGCACCTCAAGGTCGAGGCCGGCGACGGCGGCCCACGGCGTTTGCGCGTCTTCGGCCTGAAGGCTGAGGTTGGCATGCCCCGGCGCGTTGTTTGCGGCGGGAAACAAACGCGCCGTGAAGATGCCGCGGGTGACTTTTCCCCACGGCGTGTCGGCGGCGGGCGCGTTGAGGCTGAGATGCGCCGTGAAACTTTGCAGATCGCGCGCGTCGCCATCAATCATCAGGCGCAAGTCCGGCGGCGTGGCGAAGTGAATGTTTTCCAGCGTCTCAGCGAAGCGCCGCAAGCGCCGTAGCGCCACGCCGACGGGCTGTTTACCCTGAAGAAACGGCCAGTCGCGGATGGCCGAGGCGTTGGTGATGGTGCCGGAGAGGGTGAAGTCCGCCCCGGCAAACATGGCGTGGAAATGATCGAGCGCCCATTCGTCGCCGGGCAGCAGGCGCAGTCTGGCGCGGATGTTTTCGACGACGAACGCGCGCGGCGGCGCGTTGGTGTCGGCGACCGGCCACGTGAGCCGGCCTTGGTTCAAAACCACGGCGGTCACCTGCAACCGCATTTTCGCCAGCGCAAGATAGTTGATCTTGACCTCGAGATTCCTCGCGGTGAAGCGCGGGCTGTCAGCGGTTTCGGCACGGCCAAATTTCACGTCCTCGGCCACCAGCCCGCGATGGAGGCTAAGCCGCAGGCGGGACATTTCGAGGTCGAGGCCGCGCGCGCGAAGGTTCTCCAACAGCGGCCGTTTCGCAAAGTCAGGCAGCCCGGTGCGGTTGAGATAAATCAAGCCGCCGAGCAGCGCGAGGATGAACAGCAGCACCGTGATGCGAAAACCGCGGAAGGCAAGACGCAGCCTCCGCCAAAACCGGCTCTGGGCAGGCGGTGGCATATCAGGGTGTGCCCGCCGGGATGCTGAGGTAACTGGACACGAGTTGGTAAAGCGCCCGCGGAAATTCAAATACCCATGTTTCCTGGTCGAGCGTCACGGCGGCATAAGGATACTGCGACGGAGCCGTGCCGCCGAATTCGATGGCGAATTTCTCGCCGCCCTTCAACTCGAACGTGAGCGAGAGGCTGTTGGTGGAAATGCCGTAGTGGGCGCGGTCCTTCACCGCGCGCTCAACCCACAACGTCGCGGCCAGTTCGCCAAAGCGATGCACCGTTTCCTCAATGGCAAAACTGTTGATGATGCCTTGCGACCCGGGTGCGAGGCTCCATGAGTTCGTCCCGAGACGCAGAATTTCGCGCGTTTTGCCCGCTTGACGGATCGTGAGCCGGGTCACGTCGTTTTCCGTGAAATTCCAGATGCGCCGGTCACGCAACTGCCAACTGGCCGAAGGCAGCCGCTGAAAGTCGGCGAGCTTCACGGCGTAAATCCAATCCTCACCGGCGCGGGTTGCGAACACATGGTCGTTTCGGGTCGAACCGAAACCCAGTTGCGCGAACACGCCGTTGGTTGCACCGGCGGCGGTGGCGGGCATTTTCAGCGTGATCTGGCGGACGGGCGAGGTCAGCCCGTAGTCGCGCAAGTCCGGCTCGGTGACGGCGCCTTTCACGAACTGCACGATTTTCATCCCGGCGAGCGTTACGAGCAGATCGTCCGCCAGCGCTGCGTCCACGGGAAAACCTTGCGATGCCATGCGCCAGCCGTTGGACGATTGCGGCTGCAAAGTGAAGGTGTCTTCGCCGCGCACTTCAATGTCGCCCATGGTTCCGGGCAGCGTGATGAGGCGGCGGTCGCGGAAAAAGTCCGCCGGAGAGCGCCACGGTCCGAGCGGTTCGCCGGCGACGGTGACCACGGCAGCCGATCCTTCCCGCCGCGCGAAGACCCGGCTGGCGTCATTGGTCGGGCTTTTGCCGAAGCGCAGGCGCGCGACGGGGTTGGTGCCGTTGGCGAAGGCGAGTTCCAATTCCGCGGGTTGCAGGCCAAACGGTTCGAGGTCGGCGCGCGGATCGTCGGAGACGAATTGGGTGACGCGGAGCGTTTGCAGTTTTTGCAGGGCCCCGGCGATGCGCCCGTTATCGGCGCGGACCTGCAAGGGGCGCGTCAGGCGCCAGAGATTAGTGGTGGCGTCGCGCTGGAATTCGATGACGCTGGCGGCGTTGGTGATGAGGAGGCGGTCGAAGACCAGCGGCTGCAAATCCACGAACGCGGTGTTGCGCCAGTCGTTGGTTGCGCGCGGAATGAGTTTCAACAATCCGGCGTCCACCACGTAAATGGCCTCGACGCCAACGACGCGCAGGAACACCTGGTCGCCGGGCGCCGTGAGCGCGCCGAGCAAGACCTGCCGCGAGTAATTGTCTTGCTGAATGACGAGCGATGCCTGCGGATTCTCCATGCCATATTCCGCTCCGGCTCTCGGACGCTGGCGCAGTTCGCGTGCGGTGAGCGGTGGAACGGCGGGCGTCAGGCGTTCGAGCGCGGCGAGCAGGGCTTCGATGCGCGCCGTCTCCGCGGGATATGAAATGGGCCGGGTGAGCGCCCACGCGGTCCCGCCGGGCGGGACGCGCTCGGCTCGAATCTCGAACTGGCCGGCGGGGTACACTTGCACGCTGGAGACGGCGGCGGCTTTGAAATTGGGCAGGATCCGCTCGGGGCCGGGCGCCGGCTTTTGCCAGTGTCGCTCGAAAAAGAAAATGAAGGCGAACAACGTCGCCGCCACGAGGGCCCAGGTCCAGGTATGCTTCGCGTTCATGCGCAGTGGAGCATGAGACCTGGCGGCGTCTGGCTTCGCAAATAATCTTTAACGCTTCGATGCATTGGACGTGGCGCCGAAACAATAGACGCTGCCATCGTTGCTCCCGATCACAATTTTTCCGTCGGCCACCGCCGGCGAACTGTCAAGCGGCTGGCCGATTTCATACGACCACAGCTCATGGCCGTCCTTCAACGACACCAGATATAACCGGCCGTCGTCCGAACCGACCGCCACTTTGTCGCCGCACACGACCGGTGAGCTGTCCACCTTGCCGCGCGCGGCAAAAGACCAGACGCGGCGGCCATCGGCGCGATTCAAACAGTGCAGGCGTTTGTCCCGCCCGCCGACGAGCACCTGGCCGCCAATGATGGCGGGCGACGAGAAGAACGGAAATTCTCGGTCGCGAAACGTCCAGACTTTTTCTCCGCTGTTCAAATCCACGCAGAGGAATTGGTTTTCGAAATGTCCGAAGTAGGCGCGTCCGTCCGCCAGCGCCACCGAGCCAGCCACGTAGGCCCCGGCTTCGACCTCCTTAAACTGTTTGCCATCGGCCAGGGAGATGATATGCAGCACGGCGTCGCAACCGCCGAACACCGCCTGGCCGTTCGCGATGGCGGGCGAGCCGTTGATGTAATTGCTGGTTTCGTAAACCCAGTTGCTCCGGCCCGTGGCGGCATCCACGCAGTGAAGCTTGAAGTCGTAGCTGCCAACGAGGATGTTGGTTTTGAATTCTGCCGGGGACGAAATTTTCTCCCTCTCTTCCCCTGCGGGAGGAGAGGGTCGGGGAGAGGAGGAATGGTTTTCCAAGCTGCCCCTCTCCCCATCCCTCTCCCCGTTCGTTCCTCGCGGGGCGAGGGAGTCGAGTTCAGATTGCCGGGTGATGCGGGTCACAAACCAGTTGGGCGCGCCGAGAATCTTGTCGCCGGTGGCGTATTTCCAAAGTGGCCTGCCGTCGTTGGCGTCGAGCGCGTACAGGTTGGCATCGCTGGAACCGACGAACACTTTTCCACCGAGCACCAGCGGGGAGGATTCGACCGCGTCGCCGGTTGGGAAGGACCAGACTTTTTTGCCGTCGGCCAGATTCAACGCATAAAGGCTGTGATCGTCCGAGCCGACGAAAACACGACCGCCAACAATGGCGGGCGAGGACTTGACGGGGCCTTGCGTCTTGAACGACCAGAGCAAGCTGGGTTTGTCCGGCAGGGCGCCGGCAGCCGTGCCAGGCAGCGCTGGCCCGCCGCGGAACATGGGCCAATCCGCCGCCCACGTGCCGGTAGCGAGACATCCCGCCACTAGGAGCCCGGCGAGACCCGGCTGGTTCATTGAATTCATCAACTTCAAGTGTTGCCACTATGATTGACCGTTGGAGGGGAGGCAAATTCATTGATTCGGTCTGGCGGCGCGCAACGAACAGGTGTGAATAACCCGCTGACAAGTCTGGCGGCAAATTGCTTGCCTGTCCGGAGGCAAAAGTTAAAGTGGGTTTACCTAAAACAAACCCTAGAACGATGAGCCTTGGCGTTGTCGCCGGGCGTGGGAAACCGGCACCATGACCGCCCTCACACTGAAACGTTGCTCTCGCCTCAAATCCCTGCGCGCCTTTACGCTCATTGAACTGCTCGTCGTCATCGCGATCATTGCCATTCTCGCCGCGATGCTGCTGCCGGCTTTGTCCAAAGCCAAAGAAAAGGCCAAGGCGATTTCGTGTTTGAACAATCTCAAGCAGTGGGGGGTGGCGACCCAAATGTATGCGAACGATCACAAAGATTTTCTGCCCAAGGACGGTGCCGCCAACGGATCTTCCACGACCGAAGGCTGGTATATTGATCTGCCGCGAACGATCTCGGTGCCGATTTAT
>CAYIOH010000215.1:0-6976 GCA_964364975.1 uncultured Bifidobacteriaceae bacterium | reverse complement strand
CGGCGAGGATCCTTCGCAACGGTGGCAGCCTTCCCGTGCGGGTTGGCTCGTTCAGCAGCGAGAAGATTGGCACCCCCAGAAGCAGGCAAAGATTCCCTGCCCGCGCCAAGAACTGATCCGGGTCCAAAGTGAACGGCGCAGGTCAGACAGGCGACAGCCAACGACACAGTCTTAAATTTTTTCTTCATCATCAACTCCCGCTTCTCTTCATCAATAAAGACGCTCGCGGCCAAGGATCGCCCCTTTGAGACGACGCGGCTCCGTGCGCGGCAGAGGGGTGTCCTTCATTACCGTCCAGTGTTCAAGCGTCGCCTCATTTCGCAGGAGGAGATAACGATGGCCGGCGACGGTTTCCCATCGCAGCACCCGATCAGGTCCGGCTGATTCTTCAGACAGCGCCACGCGCTTCGGTTCGTTCGCGGTCATCATGTCCAGGCAAACGACCGGCTCGTCGGCTGGCCAGGGGCGGATCAACTGGCACGGGCCGCCGAACTGGCTCTCCACCGATGCCCACGAGACTTTCCCTTGATTGAGTTCGGCGTTAACCCGGAAACCGCCTTGCGCGACCAGATCGAATCGCACATTCCAAGTGGGCGGAACGGCGGGGCCGATGCGGATGCTCCCGTCATGGCTTTGCAGCAGCATTTCGTTGATCGCGCTGGCGGCGATGCCGCTGGGCTCAAAACTAAAGTGGCGGAAAGGCCAGGTCGGGAAGGGAAACTTGCGCTTGGGTTCGTCGGCGTCGCTCACCATATTTGTCCCCCACCGGTTGTCCTGTTCTCGTTTGTAATTATGGGACCAATGGCCGAAACCTTGCGGATAGAGTTGGAAGCTGGAGACGAAGTTGGTCAGCGCGAACGCCACTTCCTCGCCCAGCCCCAAGCGCGCCAGGGCGATGGGGTAAGGACACCACCCAGTGCAGAGTGGTTCGTTGAAATCCTTCGGGTCCGCCGCAGTTGGACTTGAGTCGAGTTGCGAAGGCGGGTGCAGCCGCAATTGCGTCACGGCCGTTTGGAAAAGTTCCGTTCCTCGTTGCGCCAGCCCAATCACCCCGCCGGGAAAAATCGGGGCGATCTCGGGATCGGGAATTCCATAATACGCCGGCTTTCGACCCGGATCCGACATTAGACCCGCGTAACGGTTCCTTACCCATTCGCCATTTTTCTTTTTATCGCGTCCGACCGCAAAGACCTTGCTCGAGGCCAGTTCCTTGCCCGACCCCACTCCACCACGATGAACCAGATGATCGCCCACCCGCTCAAATTCCAATGCCTCCAGGTCCAGTTGGTGAAATGGCGCGAGGCCATCCAGTTGCGTCTGCCATTGGGTGATTTCACTCTGGTCGTGGCCCATCATTTTCCCGGCGCGCACGGCCACGGGAAACAAAGCCCGGATCATGGCCAGGTCGGTAATCGTATCCTCAAACATGGGCGAACCCTCGTAGGCGCTCGATTTCGAAATGTGGTAAAGGCCATCGTCACCAACCTTCAAGGTGGCGGCATAAAACCGCGCCACTTCGCGGATCACGGGCCAGGCGGACTCGCGCAGAAATTTCTCGTCCCGGGTGAAGCCGTAATGTCGCCAAAAATCCAAGGCGATTTGCGCGCCAGGGGTCAGATTGCTGGACTCGCCGCGACTGTTGTAACCGCGCCGGTCGGCCACGTCGGAATAGAATGCCCCGGGTCGCTTCAGGCGCTCCTTGGCAAAGTCCATCGCATGGGGAAGCTGCGCGCTCCGGAAACGAAAGTAGGGGGCGGCCAGTTCGGCGTGGTTCGCGGCGTGCATCGGCCAGACCGACCATTGCTCGTTCCAGTGAAAATAGTAAACCCAGGGAGAGAAATCCCGATTCCAACTCCAAAGGCCGTTCGAGAAAAGCGGCGGCGAACTTCCCCGCGAAGACGAGTTCGCGTAGTAGAGGTTGAGATACCAGGAGTTCTCCAGATATTTTTCCGGCAACTCAACCATGGACTTGGACCAGAATTCCTTCCAATCCGCTTCGTGCTTTTGGCGGATGACCGCCTCGCCCCGGGCTACCGCCCGATCCAGGATGCGATGCGCCGCGCTCACCGGGTTCGGGTCGTTTTCCGATGTGACGGCGGTCACATAAACCGTGAACCCCGATTGCACGTCTGGGGGCAAATCCACCGCGCCCGCCCGGCTGTGCAACTTCCGCGGAATGACCGGCGGCCCATCCGACACCACTTGAGCCGCCAGCACGAATGAAAGTGTTCTAAGTTTCTGGTGAATGACGATGCGATTTTTTTCAACGGCGGTCTCGGTGCCATCCAAGCCGCGGACGGGATCGCGAAGAACCGAGCTGTACCAGTGGCCGAAGGTCCGGCTGCCCCAGCGTTCCAACTCGATTTGCCGGGGATAACCTTCCGCGCCGCTGGTTTCACCCCGCACGACCAGCACCCGATCCCCGGCGCTGATGTAACTGGACACCGCCACCTTGGCAAAAGGCGTCGCGGCCCGGAGCGAGGCCTGGGCGGAGGCGAGTTCCACACGGGCCTGAAAATCCTGTTGGTAAAGCAGGTCGAACACCGGGCAGCCAAAATCAATCACCAGCCGGCCACCATGACGCAACGTGGTGTAGGCTTCCTCCTCTCGACGCGACCAATTGACAAAGTCACCAGGCTTGTTGTCGTCCCAAGTGTCGCACTTGTTGATGGCGAGCACCAATTTGCTGTCGGTTGTCCACAGCAGCGCACCCAGATCGCCATTGCCAATCGGCAGGCCAAGCGACGGGTCCTCCGGCGGAGACAGATAAACCACGTCATGCTGCGAGAGCCGCCCCGGCCAATCTATCTGCCATTTGCCCTCGCGCGGCGAGTAGCTCGAAGTGAGCGACAGGCTGGTGGCGGGGGACGGGACGGTGGGAGTGGATGTCGCTTTGCTTGTGTCCGTCGTGACCGCATCGGCAGCCCCGGCGTCCTGGATCAAAACTTTGGCGCTCAATGCCACTGCCAACCCAAGCGTCCTCAACCTGCTTGGCTGCCTTCTACACAATCGAGTCAAGATTTTCATTTGGATGTTTCTTCGAACCTGGCCGGCACACCCGGCTACGAACTTGGGCGGGCAGGCTGGTTTGGGGGACACGCCCGAGCGCGTCTTCTGAAACGGGCCGCCTCAAGATTGGGCATCGAACATGAGTTTTCCGTCCGGCTTTCAAGCTTCAAGCAATGTCACCCTAATGAGTGAAAGAATAGCCGTCAATAAAACCCATATCTGCACACGGCGATCCCGGGTCACACCGGCTTCGTCTCGTTCCTCGCCCGGTCCAAGGATCTCGCCACTTGGGTGACCCCGTTCAATCCCATCCTGGAACCCGGACCCGGTGAGGGCATCAACAACTCGGTCGTGGACCTGATTGAGCGCGACGGCACGACCTATGTGTATTACGCCACGGGCGACCAGCAGACCTGGCTCGATCTGAAACGCGCCGTCTATCCCGGCCCGATGAAGGAGTTCTTCGTCAATCACTTCCCCGAAGGCTCGCCGATGATCAAGGTGAGTGCCGTCCGGAAGTAACTTGACCGTTGGTCCCCGATGAAGTGGACTCAAACCTGTGATCGCACCGCACCCATGAAAACGCTCTTTATCTCCGTCGCCGCTGCCGCAGCGCTGGGTCTCGTCGCCGGCCTCCCAACTAACGCCGCAGTCGCCCAAGCCCAGCCCGCGCCCTCGATCGTGCAGTCGCTGGATGGGGAATGGCGACTGGCGACGGATCCCAAAAACGAGGGCCGGGATCAGCAATGGTTCAAGTCCGCGCGGTCGGAAGCAGTGCCGGCCAAAGTGCCGTGGATCATCCAAGACGCTTTCCCCGGTTATCACGGCGTGGCTTGGTATTGGCGCGATTTCGCGGCCCCGTCTCCGCCCGGCCGCGACGGCCGGCTCCTGCTCCGCTTCTGGGCGGTGGATTACCAGGCCGAGGTCTGGGTGAATGGCCGGTCGGTGGGCGGGCACGAAGGCGGCGAAACGCCCTTCGTTTTGGATGTGACGGACGCGATCAAGTCCCACGCCACGAACCGGCTGGCCGTGCGCGTCCTGAACCCGACCAGCGAACCGATTGACGGCATCGTGTTGAACCAGACCCCGCACCGCAACAAAGCGACGAACTTTTTCGCCGGCGCATCCTACAATCACGGCGGCATCATGGACTCCGTCGAGTTGCTCGCAGTGCCCGCAGTGCGCGTCGAAGACCTCTTCGTTCGTCCCGACGCGAAGACCGGCATGATCCGGTTGCAGGCCATCGTCCGCAACGCCACGGCCAAATCCCTTCGTGGCCAACTGACCTTCACGGTCGCGCCCGCGGCCAGCGGCGAAACGCTGGACGTCGTTCCCGTGGAGCGCGACTTGCCGTCCGGCGACACGGTCATTGAAGCGAGCTTGCGCGTGGCCAAGCCGCGTCTCTGGGAACTCAACGATCCTTACCTTTACCGCGTCACCGCCCAGGTGCGCGTGAAGAAATCCACCGCGTTCGATGAACAGTCGGTGCGCTGTGGCTTCCGCGATTTCCGGTTTGCGGATGGCTATTTTCGCCTGAACGGGCGGCGGATCTTTCTGCGCGGCTCGCACACTGGCAATCATTTCCCCATCGGCTTCCAATTGCCGCACGACCCTGATCTCCTGCGGCGCGATCTCCTGAACGTGAAGGTGATGGGGTTCAATCTGATTCGATTCATTGCGGGCATGGCAACCCGCGACCAACTCGATTTGTGCGACGAAATCGGTTTGCTGGTTTACGAGGAATCCTACGCGGCCTGGCTGCTCGAAGATTCGCCCAAGATGGCCGAACGGTTTGATCGCTCCACGACCGAGATGATCCGGCGCGATCGCAACCATCCGAGCCTCGTCCTCTGGGGTCTGCTCAATGAAACCAGCGACGGCCCGGTCTTTCGTCATGCCGTCGCCAGCCTCCCGCTGGTGCGCTCGCTGGACGATAGCCGCGCGATTCTCTTGAGCAGCGGTCGCTGGGACGGCCAACTCGCCATCGGCTCCATCTGCAATCCCGGGTCCATGGCGTGGGAACATTTGCTCGGCGACGAACAACCCGGCGCGGCGCCGTCCAGAATGAGTTCCCCGGGCGGCTACTGCAAACGGATGGGCGACGTGCATGCCTATCCGCGCGTGCCGCACACCGCGCAGACCATCCAGTTCTTGCGCACGCTGGGCGAAGGCACGAAGCCGGTGTTTTTATCCGAGTATGGCATCGGCAGCGCGGTGGACCTGTGGCGGGTGGTTCGCCACTACGAGTCCCTGGGCAAGGAATCGGCGGAAGACGCGCAGTTCTATCGGGCCAAACTCAATGCCTTCCTCGCAGACTGGGAACGCTGGCGACTGGCTGATTGCTTTGGCCGCCCGGAAGATTACTTCGCGCAGTGCATTCGCAAGATGGCCGGCCAACGGCTGCTGGGCCTCAATGCGATTCGCTCCAACCCGAACCTGGTGGGTTACAACCTGACCGGCACGGTGGATCAAGGCATGACCGGCGAAGGACTGTTCACGACGTGGCGCGAACTCAAACCCGGCACGACCGACGCGTTGTTCGATGGGCTGGCACCGCTCCGCTGGTGTTTGTTCGCCGAGCCGCTCAACCTTTATCGCGGCAACCCGGTCAAACTGGAGGCCATCCTCGCCAACGAGGACGCGCTGTTGCCGGGCGCATACCCGGTCCGGCTGCAAGTCTTCGATCCGAACAACCAGATCATCTGGTCGGGCCTGACCAACGTCGTCATCCGAAATCGGAGAACCGAAAGCGAACCGCCGCTGGCCCTGCCGGTTTTTGCCGACGACGTGGTGATCAACGGGCCGGCGGGCAAATATCGTTTTGTGGCCGCGCTGGAACGCGGCGGCGCCCCGGCGGGCGGGGAAGCGGAGTTCTACGTCGGCGACCTGGCGACGATGCCGCGGGTGGATGCCGAAGTTGTGCTCTGGGGGTCGGGCGCGGAATTGAGCCACTGGCTGGAGACGCACGGCATCCGCACGCGCGCCTTTTCTTCCGCCGAGCCGACGGCGCGCGAGGTGATCCTGGCTGCCAAGGAACCCCAGGGTGCCGGCGACTCCGCCGCGTGGAGTGAACTGGCCCGCCGCGTGGCGCGAGGCGCGACGGCCGTTTTTCTGTCGCCGGAAGTTTTCCGGAAAGGCCGCGACAAATCCGGCTGGTTGCCTCTGGCGAACAAAGGTTCGCTCAACACAATTCAAGGCTGGCTCTACTTGAAGGATGAATGGGCCAGGCAGCACGCCATCTTCGAGGGCCTGCCTGCGGGTGGTTTGATGGACTACACCTTTTACCGCGAACTCATCCCGGATGCCGTTTGGTCGGGGCAGGACCCGCCGGACGAAGCCGTCGCCGGGGCGATCCGGACGTCGCAGGATTATTCCGCTGGTTTGATGGTGGCGGTTTACAAGTTGGGCGCGGGTCGGTTCATCTTGAATACGCTCCGCCTCCGGGAAAACCTGGGCAGCCACCCCGCCGCCGACCGCTTGCTTAACAACCTGCTCCGGTTCGCCGCGCGCGACGTGAACCAACCGCTGGCGAATCTGCCTGCGGACTTCGAGGCGCAACTGAAAGCCATCGGCTACAAATGAAACCTGGTTCTCCGCTGTTTCCGGTGGAGCCAATTTGGCCGGGCCAATCTTGCTCCGGCAAATGAGTGTCAACGCTCGCCCTCACCCCGGCCCTCTCCCCCAGGGAGAGGGAGAATGGTCGTCCGGCTTCCGGCGGTGCGAGCGGTGCAGGTTTTCCAGCGGTGGCGGAGCAAAGAGAGGAAGCGCGGAAAGGGCAATGGTGGCCTCGCACCCGTTGTCGCGTGCGCTGGCTTCTCCCGCTCGTCGGGGGAGCGGGGCGGGGTGAGGGCGAGCCATCCCACCATCTGCCCGGCGCCGCCACAGTTGACTCACACTTGGCTCCACTGAAATCCATCGGCTACAAATGAAACCTCAAGAGCTTCTTTCAAAACCTCGTAGCGGCGTC
>CAYIOH010000214.1:0-7025 GCA_964364975.1 uncultured Bifidobacteriaceae bacterium | reverse complement strand
TTATGGCCGCCCTTCCCAATCATACCCGCTTTCTTGAATCCGCCCTAGGATGCGGGAGGGCGGCGAAATTGGCCGTTGACTTTGGCATGAGCTTCTTCTAGGTTCGCCCTCCCCAAACGATCGCGGGGGTGTAGCTCAATTGGTTAGAGCGCTGCCCTGTCACGGCAGAGGTTACGGGTTCGAGCCCCGCCGCTCCCGCCATCTCCCTCAACATGATTTGACGAAACGTTCCGAATGTCGCAATCTCCCAGCACGATGAGAGTATTGATATTTGGATTGGCCCTGTGCAGCGCGGCCTGGCTGGCGCACGGGGAAACGGCGGCGACCCAGGGACGGGCGATGTCGCTGCAGGATTGCATCCAGCAGGCGCTGGAGCACAACCTCGAACTCCGCATCGAGCGCTACAACCCGCAGTTGGCGCTTTACGGCCTTAAAGCTGGCTACGGGGCCTACGATCCGCTTTTCGGCGCTTCCGGACAGCACGACTATGCCAAGTCTGGCGACGCGCTGTTCCAAGGCAGCTTTATCTTGCCAGGCCGGGAGACAGATACCGACACGCTGGGCAGTTCGCTCACGGGTCTGCTCCCGTGGGGCACGACCTACGACCTCAGCGCCAGGGTCACCGATACTGACGGCACCCGGTTCGACGTTGACACGAATTTCGTTGTTTTCCCCGTACCCTACTCCACCAGCAGCGGTTCGGTTTCGCTCGGTGTCGTCCAACCTTTGGTCAAGGATTTTTGGCTGAACCCCACGCGGTTGAACATCGCCGTGCTCAAGAACCGCATGAAATGGACCGACTTGGGCTTGCGCCTAAGGATTATTGACATCGTCACGCGGGTGGAGCTGGCCTACTACGATGTCAAGGCCGGTTACGAGAACGTGAAGGTGCAGCAAAGCGCCGTGGGACTCGCCGAGCGCCTGCTCGCAGAAAACAAGAAGCGCGTGGAAGTCGGCACGCTGGCTCCGCTCGATGAGAAGCAATCCGAAGCGCAAGTCGCCGCACGCCAGGCGGACTTGATCGCCGCCCAGCGCAATTTGGCCGTGCTCGACAATGTGCTAAAGCAGCTTCTGACTGACAACTTCGCCAACTGGCGGGACGTGAGTCTCGAACTTTCCGGAACGCTCGACGCGGAATTGCAGTTGTTCAACCTGCAGGACAGTTGGAGCAAGGGGCTGTCCCTGCGCCCGGACTTCCTCCAAGTCAAGCTCGACCTGGAGCGACAGGGCATCCAGGTAAAGATCAACCGGAACGAGCTTTATCCGCAGGTGGACCTGAAGGCGGGCGGCGGCTATGCGGGTTCGACGGCCGAATTCAGCGGTGTGTTCGGCGACATCGAGCGACGCGACCAGCCTTTCTACTACTTTGGCGGCGCGCTCAGCTACCCGCTGGGGAACCGGGCCGCGCGCAACAACTACAAGGCCGGCAAGGCGCAATACGAGGTGAGCCAACTGGCCTTGAAGAAGCTGGAGCAAGACATCATGATCCAGATTGATAACGCCATCAAACTCGCGCAGGCGAACTACGAGCGCGTCGGCGCCACCCGTAAGGCGCGCGAATACGCGGAAGCTGCGCTCGCCGCCGAGCAGAAGAAACTCGAGAGTGGCAAGAGCACCAGCTTTTTCGTGCTCCAGCTCCAGCGCGACGTGACCGCCGCGCAATCCGACGAAATCGGTGCACTGGTCCAATACAAGCGCTCTCTCGCCCAGCTCGCGCAGAGCGAAGGCACCACACTGGAACGCCACGGCGTTAATTTGGAAGTGAAGTAAAGCGGAACTGGCAGCACAAAGGTAGGACGCGTTACTCCGTGCCGCCGCAAGCCAGCCAAGATAACCGAACGATGCGCACGAGTGACGCGCTCTACCTCACTTCGGTGGCGGCAGCGACCGAGGGTTCGGCTTCCTTGTGACGCCGGCCCAGGGGTTTTCCCGTCAAATCGCTGAAGAAAGTGTAAACCACCGGCACGACGAATAGCGTGAGGAATGTGCTGGTCAGAAGACCCCCCACCACTGCGATACCCATCGGACGACGGCTCTCCGCACCGGCGCCGAAGCCAACCGCAATCGGCAGGATGCCCGCGATGGTCGAGAAGGCGGTCATCAAGATCGGGCGCAGCCGAACGAGGCCCGCTTGCGTCATGGCTTCATGGGACCCCGTGCCCTTGGCCACCTGCTGGTTCGCGTACTCGACGAGGAGGATTGAGTTCTTCGTAACCAGACCGATCAGCAGCACGAGGCCAACCAGACTGAAGAGATTGATGTTCATGGCCGGGATCGGCGGATACAATCCGGCTTTCCCACCGAAATCCAGCAGCCACAGCAAACCAAATGCACCGATCGCCGCCAAGGGCAGCGCCACCATCACCGTGATTGGGTGAACGAGGCTCTCGAATTGCGCTGCGAGCGTCATGTAAATGATGACCATCGCCAAGACGAGCACCCACCACACCTCATTGCTGGTTTCGTTCAGGCTCTTGGCGTCACCGCCCCAGGCGTAGAGAAAACCCGACGGCAGTTCCTTGGCCAGCATCGCTTCGACTTGCTTGACCACCGTTCCGATGGGCACGGTGCCCGTTGAGGCGGTGATGCTGGCGCTCCGCAGCCGGCCGTAGTGATTGATCGCGTTGGGCGCGGCGCCCTGTTCGTGGGTGACGATACTGCTCAGTTCAATCAATTCGCCCTTGTTGTTCCGGACGAAAATCTTGTCGAGGTCCTGCGGCGTGAGCCGTGACTCCCGCGCCAGTTGCGCCATCACGTTGTATTCCTTGCCGTCCACCTTGATCCGGCTCAGGTCGAGTCCGCCAAAAAGAATCTGCATCGTACGCGAAATGTCCTGGATGCTTACGCCGAGCGACGCAGCGCGGCTGCGTTCGATGCTCACGCGCAGTTCCGCCTTGTCCACCTCGAAGCCGACACGGACGTTCCGCAGATTGTTCATGCCGCGAATCTTGTTCGCGATGGCCTGCGACGTCTTGTTAAGCGCATCGAGGTCCTGGTTTTGCAGAATGACCTCGAAGGGTGAATCGCGGAAACTGACTTCGATGGCCTTCGGCAGATTGGGGATCGCAAAGCCGCCCTCGACCTCCATAAAGAACCGTTGCGCCACGCCGCCGGGGCCGTGGACGATTTCCTGCACGGATCGTTTGCGCAGGCTCTTGTCCTTGAACCGCACAAAAATCACTCCCATGTTGGCCTGGCCGGGACCGGCAAAGCCCGGCGCGACCATCGCGCCGAAGGTGTCCACCTCCGGGACTGAAGCAATGATTTTCTCGGCTTTCTGCAATTGCCGGTCGGTGAACTCGCTGGTCGAGCCGTTCGGTGTGAACACCATGCAGAACATGCGGCTCTTGTCTTCGAGCGGCAAAAAATCCTGCTCCAAACCTTTGTAGGCGAAAAACATCACGACGATCGTGCCCAGCGCGACCATCAGCATGAAGATGCGGTGATGCAACGCCCAGCGCAGGCCGCGCCCGTAAGTCCGGGACACCCAGTTGAAGCCGCGCTCGAACCAGTTGAACAACGAACCATGCTTCACGCCTTCCACCGGTTTGAGGATGCGCGCCGCCATCGCGGGCGAAAGCGTCAGCGCCACGAACGCCGAGATCACCACCGCACCGGAAATGGCCATGGCGAACTCGATGAACAATCGGCCGGTCGTGCTTTTCTGAAACGCCAGCGGCGCGAACACCGCCACGAGCGAAATCGTCATGGCGATGACGGCAAAGCTGATTTCCTCCATCGCCTTGAAAGCCGCCTTCATCGGTGGCATCCCTTCCTCAATGTGGCGGTAGATGACTTCCAGGACGACTATCGCGTCGTCCACCACAATGCCAATGCTCAACACCAGCGCGAGCATCGTGAGGATGTTCACCGAATAGCCGAGCAGATATAGAACGGCCAGCGCGCCGACGATGGACACCGGAATGGCGACCGCGGGAATGATGGTGGAACGAAAGTTCCGCAGGAAAACGAAAATGACCAACACCACCAGCACGAACGCGATGCCCAGTGTTTCCCAAACCTCGGTGATGGCCTGTTCCACATAAACACTGGAATCATACGCGACCCAAAGGTCGCAGCCTTCGGGCAACGTGGGCTTGATGGCTGCGATCTCGGCACGGATGCCCTTGGCGACCGACACGGTGTTGCCTTTTGCCTGTTTGACGACGCCGAGGAACACACACGGCTTGCCGCGCGCGCGCGCGATGGTGCGATAATTCTCCGTTCCCTCCTCCGCCCGCCCGATGTCGCGCAACCGGATCAGCGTCGTGCCCTCCGAGCGAACGACGAGATTGTTGAATTCCCCGGCCGTCTTCAGCTCGCCCCGCGTCTGGATGGTCATTTCGCGGTCGAGGTTTTCCACGCGACCGCTGGGCAATTCGATGTTCTGCTCGCGCAAGGCGCGCTCCACGTCCAGCACTGTGACCTGCCGCGCGGCCATCTTTTCCGAATCCAGCCAGAGGCGCATGGCGAAGCGCTTCTCCCCGCCGATCATCACGGACGAAACGCCGGACACCCCCTGAAGACGCGGCTTGATCTGGCGTTCCGCCAGCGTGGTGAGTTCAATCGTCGAATACCGGTCGCTGTTCAGCGCGTTCCAGATAATGGGTTGTGCGTCCGAGTCCTGCTTGGCGATGATCGGCTCTTGAATGTCCTCGGGCAAATCACCGCGCACGCGGGAAACCCGGTCGCGCACGTCCTGCGCGGCGATGTCTATGTCGCGCGACAGATTGAACTCGACGGTGATGGTGCTGACCTGCTCACGGCTCTGGCTCGTGAGGGTCTTGATGCCTTCGATGTTGTTGATCTGTTCTTCGAGGCGCTCCGTGACTTCCGTCTCAACGACCTGTGCGTTCGCTCCCGGATAAACCGTGGTGACGCTGACGATGGGTGGATCAATGTCCGGCAACTCGCGCACCGGCAGGCGCGACAGACCGACGACGCCAAACAGGATCAGCACCAGATTCATCATCGTGGCGAGGACGGGACGCTGGATGGAAACGCGGGAGAGAATCATGGCAGGTGGGCGGGTGGGAAAGTGGGAAAGTGAGAGAGTGGGAAAGTGGGATTTAGGTTCACGGTTTGGTAGGCGACGTGAGTGGCGATTACAATCAGTAGATTGTCCTAGTTTTTTGCAGAAGCCACGGTTCGGGATTGTTGCCCATGTTGACGAGCTTGCCGAGGATGCGGTCGTAGGCACGGTGAAGTTCACGGCCTGTGCTTCGTTCCATGTACCCGCACTTGACGGCGTATTCCAGCCACGACTGTGTCTCCGCGCCTTCACCTTCCGAGTCGTTCAATTTGTTGACGAACGAAGCTCCGTATTTCCGTTTGCGCCAGCCTTCGGCAATCTGGCCGGAAACGGAGCGCGATGATCGCCGGATTTGGTCGGTCAGCGAATACATCTCCTCGCGTGGGAATTTCTTGGTCAATTCAAAAATCCGCATCGCAGCATCAACCGAGAGCTTGTAAACATCGAGTTGCCAGTGGTATTTAATTGTCGCTTTCATGGTTTGTGTTTTTGTTTTGTAACTGATTGCGGTGTGTCGTCCGGCCCCCGCTCACTTTCCCACTTTCCCACTCTCTCACTTTCCACGCCCCTCACCCGCATACGGCTTCCCCGCCTCCGCCGGCGCCAGCTTCACCGCCGACCCCGGCCCAATCTTCTGCACGCCTTCCACGACCACCATTTCTCCCGCGCTCAATCCTTTCACCACTTCAGCCCGGCCCGCGAGTCGAATGCCGACCTGCACCGGACGAATCTGCGCCTTGCCGTCCTTGTCCACCACGAAGACGGAAAAATTGTCGCCGTTGCTGATAATCGCCGGTTCGGGAATCACGATGGC
Organism: uncultured Bifidobacteriaceae bacterium; assembly: GCA_964364975.1. Lineage (GTDB taxonomy): Bacteria > Verrucomicrobiota > Verrucomicrobiia > Limisphaerales > JADLHS01 > JALOTT01. Next base: position 1,179 of record CAYIOH010000214.1, on the reverse strand, counting down.
GGAATCGCGCACCTGCAAGGTGAGGTTCAAGCTGGCGAACATGCCCCCGAGGAGCTTGCGGTCCGGATTGGGAATCCGCGCCTTCACCAACGCCGTGCGGAGGCTCTCGTTGATTTGCGGTGAAATGAAATAGACTTCACCGTGAAAGGTTTCCTTGGAAAATGCCGCCACGGAAAATTCCAGCGGCTGGCCGGTTTTCAATTGTTGCAGGTAACGCTCCGGCACGTTGACCTCGACCTTCACCGGATCAAGGTCCACCAGCAGGGTCAACACCGTCTCTTTGGTGATGACCTGGCCGGGGCTGACGTGGCGCGCACCCGTCACGCCCGTGAACGGCGCGATGATGCGCGCGTCCTTGAGTTGCCGGCGCTTCAACTGCAACGTCGCCTGGTTGAGATCAAACGTGGCGGACGCCTGGTCAAATTCCTGCGGCGAAATCATCTTGTCCTTGATCAGGCTCTTCGCGCGTTCGAAATTCGCCTGGCTCAGCTTGAAGCTGCTCTCCGCTTCGGCGGCCGCGGCGGCGAGTTTCGTGTCGTCCAGGCGAATTAACAACTGCCCCTTCTCCACGCGCTGGCCTTCGTCGAAGAGGATTTCCTGAACAATGCCTTCGGTCTCGGATTTGATTTCGACGAATTCGTTGGCGGCGATGCTGCCGACCAACGAGAGCGATTCCGTCACCGGCTGGCTTCTCGCTTCGACGGCGACGACCCGCATGGGCGGCATGCCGCCCGCGCCCGCCGGCCCGCCGGGCTGTTTCTTGCAGCCGGTTAAGACCTGCAAGCCAGCAAGTCCCGCGACGAGCCACACGATCTTTTTGTTCACAATTTTTGTCATTTCAGTTCCTCTTCGTTTTCGCTACGGCTCCGGTCAAGAATAGATCCACGATGCGCTCGGCCTTCTGGCGATTGAGTTCCGATTGCGGCATGAGCAGGCGGGTCATCAGGTAGGCGTTCGCCTGGCCGTAAAATCCAAAGGCCAGTTCGCGGCTGTCAAAACGGCGGTCCAGTTCGCCCCGGGCCAGCGCGAGTTTCATCAGCGAGTGGACGAATTCAAAGTTGCGTTCGCAACGGTCGGCGCACTTCAGCCCCCGCGGCATCTCGCCGGGCGAGGCGAACGCCGTGGCCAGCGAGATGCGCATCAATTCGCGGTTCTCCGCAAAATACTCGAACAGCACGT
>CAYIOH010000213.1:0-7052 GCA_964364975.1 uncultured Bifidobacteriaceae bacterium | reverse complement strand
TTTCTCCGATTCGATCACAAGCAGCACCATATCCATGAGCCGCGCCACGCGCGGCGTCATGCTCGTCTGGCTTACCGGGGGCAGGTCAAAGATGATGTAATCGTAGTCGCTGGCCTTGAGCCTGGGCATTAAGCTGGCAAATCGGTTGGGCAACACGCGCGACGGGTTGTTGCCCTCCACCTGTTCGGTAGCTACATATAGTTTTGCCTGGACCAGCGCGCTTTGCATCGTTTCACCGGCCAGGGCGTCATCCAATCCGCAGCCGGGCTTCCCCTTATAGAACTGTTGCGACGCCACCTGCTCAGCACTCATATCAACCAGGAGGACATTCCCGTCTCCGGTTTCCGAAAGAGAAGCGGCCAGGCCGGCCGCGATGCTGGTAACACCCGCGCCCTGGCCACAACTGGTCACCGCCACGAGCTTCGGTTTCTGGGTGAGGTTCCTGACCTCAAAGTGAACAATCAACCGCTCTCGCAGCCCTTCATAATAGCGACGCAGCGGGGCGTTGAGATTCCAGGCAGCGACCGGCATCATGCCGGCTGCTTTAGGCGAAGCTTTGCTGACCGCATCGCCGTTTGCATCGCTCAAGCGCAAGCGATCCCTCCCTGCTGCTTGGGCCAGCCGACGGTGGCCATTCCGGCGGATATCCGGAATGGAAATGAACAGGGGCAATCGCAACTTTGTTTCGACTTCGCCCGGTCGCTTCACCGAACGATCCAGAAAAAACTCGATCAAAAATGCCAAAGCAAACCCACACGCGGCAGGGATCACGGCCAGCATCGTCACCTTTTTTTTGAAGGGTTTTGACCACCCCATAACCGGAGGCGAGGGCGATTGAAGAATGCCGATGTTCGGGGCTTTTCCAGATCCCAAGGCGTCCTCAATCCGGGACTGGTCCAGATTGGCCGCAAAATATTTGAGATCAACTTCCTGAAGGTCTTTCTTCCGTTGCAACTCGAGGATGGTTCCTTCCATTTCGTCAGCCCTGGCCGCTTCGGCCTGAACCTGACCCAATTGCGAATTCAGGATCTCGATTTTTAATTTGAGCGCCTTTACCTGGATCAAGCCAATGGACGGATCAACTGAAATCCCTGCTGTTTGCCCCGCCAACCGCGGAGAGGAAACGGCCAGACTTGCCAGCCGCGGGTGCTCTTTTTCCAGCTTCTTCTTGAGCGTTTCCGTTCCCGCAATCTGCTCCCGGACCCCCTGTACAAAAGAACTGTTTTCCGTGAATTGAAATAACAACTCCTGTTCTCTTTGTGAGAGCCGATCGAGGCGGGCGCAGATTCTTTTATATTCATTAACCTGCTCCAAGGGAATTTGCGGCTCCGTGTTGGTGGTTTCCAGACTGCCAGGCACGAGGCTGGTCACTTCCCCCAAGACGGCCTGGCGCTCCGCCAATTCGGCCTGAGCACTAAAGAGATCTCCGCGGATATTTGAAATCTGCCCCGTCCAGGCTTTCTTTGCATCCTCAAGCGAGGTGACTCCGGCCTTGCTTTTGGCTGCCCTGAGTTCCTTTTCCGTTTGGGCCAGATCGGAACGCAGCCGTTCGGTCTCCTGGCTCACGAAGTCACCAAATATCCCAGTCGTTTGATGCATCTCCTTATGCTTCTTGACATAGGCGACGATGACTTTGCGAAGCACCTCCTGAGCGACTTCAGGATCCGGATGCTCATAGAAAACTGAAATCAGATTGCCAGAGGGAGAGACTTCCATAAAACCTATCACCCGGCCGGCGGCCTGGTCGCGGTTCGTGCCCCCTCCTTCGCCCAGGATCTTGTCCGCCCCAACCGCCTCAACCACTTGTTGCGCCACATCCAGGCTCTTCAAAATCTGGGCTTCCGTGTTGAGAATGCTCGCTCCCTCTCCCTCAAGTGATCTCGTAGGCGCATCACTCCCTGGCGGCGTCAGCGCTTTGGCTTGCACGACATAGCGGATATACAACTTGGCCTCAGAGCGGTACCGTGGCGGCTTGATCACAAACACGGCCAGAGCCCCGAACACGCCCATGGCAGTAAACAGGATGATCATCCACTTATGCCGAAAGAGCACGAAGTAGATGTCGCCAAGGTTCAGGCGTCCGGCCTGCCCCTCTTTCTCCTCATGTTCCGCGTCTTCGTTCATTTCCTAAAATGCACTCTGCTCAACGCAGATAGACTTGTGAGCACTGACCGCGTTCAAAAGGAACTGCTTTGGCCAGTCCATCCTCATAGTCGTGAAAGCCTGAGTTCACTCAGGCTTTCGGCAAACCTACTTTATTTAACCCCGCTCAGCCCTTCGGCACAAGCGATTTGACCACCCTGGCCGGATTGCCGGCCACCACGGCGCCAGGCGGCACGTCCTTGGTCACCACGCTGCCCGCGCCGATCAAGGCGTTCTCGCCGACGGTAATGCCACAAAGCAGGGTAGCCCCGGAGCCGATGGACGCGCCTTGTTTGACTACCGTCTTGATGCAACTCCAATCCGCTTCTGTCTGCAACTGCCCTGCGCCGTTGGTGGCGCGCGGATAACGGTCGTTGATGAAGGTCACGTTGTGACCAACGAAGACATCATGCTCCAACGTCACACCTTCGCAGATGAAGGTGTGGCTGGAGATTTTGCAGCGGTTGCCGATCTTTGCCCCCTTTTGAATCTCGACAAACGTTCCGATCTTCACGTCATCGCCGATTTCACATCCGTAGAGATTGGTGAAATCGTAGATGCGGACGTTTCGGCCCAGCTTGACATCGGGAGCAATCCTTTGGTACAGCGGCTGTGATGAACTCATATCTGGGGAAACGCATCTTAAGCACACGCGAGTTCTTTGACAGTCTGGCGAGATTGCTTCGTCCTCTTCGTCCGCGCATTGGTAGAAGCATCTGGCGCAGAGTTGACCACCACGTTTACCGAGATATGGCCATTGCCGCTGGCTTCCTTACTGCCATTGGGCCGGAATGGCAAATCCACGCGACCGCCACCGCGCTTCAGTGATTCTGAAGAGGCCTCCAGAACCTGGACGAGTTGCAAACCTTGCTCGCCGTCCGAGAGCGGAGTGGTGCCATTGCGGATGCAATCCACGAAGTGCTGACACTCAACCTTGAGCGGTTCCTCTTGTTTGATATAGGGCACGTACACATCGCCGTAGTGATAAGCATATTGGAATTCAGCGAACGTGTCGTAATGGGGCGGCCGTTCGACGCGCGTGTCAAAAATGCGGATTTTTTCCAATGGCGCGATGTCGTCGTAAACAATCATCCGCCGGCTACCCACGATGGTCATTTCCCGGACCTTTCTTGGATCCAGCCAGCTGCTCTGAATGATGGCCGTCCGTTTCTTGGGGAACGTCAGGCACATCGTCGTGACGTCTTCGATGCCCGGCGTGACGTGGGCGCTGCCGTGGCAGTTCACCGCCACCACCTGTTCGCCAATGATGTATTGGATGATGGAGATGTCGTGCGGCGCCAGGTCCCAGGCGACGTTAATATCTTTCTGAAACAGTCCCAAATTCAGTCGCCGGGCGGAAATGTACCGGATTTCGCCGATATCGCCGGAGTCCACAATCTCTTTAATCTTCCTCACAGGAGGCGAATAAAGGAACGTATGCCCGGTCATCAACACCAGTCCGTTCTTTCGTGCGATCTCGATCAACTCTTCGCACTCCGCAGTTGAGCAGGCCATGGGCTTTTCGATGAAAGTGTGCTTGCCGGCCAGCAAGCTCGCCTTGGCCATCGGGTAATGCAATCTCACTGCGGTCGCTATGACCACAGCATCAACGCCGATACCGTTCAAGACATGCTCGTAATCCGTCTCGCCTCTCACTTCGGGATACAGCGATTTGAGATGCGCCAGGCGCTTCTCGCTGATGTCGCACATCACTTTCAAACTACAGTCAGGAAGGGATCTGAAGTTGCGCACCAGATTGGGACCCCAATATCCGCATCCCACGACTCCGATTTTAATCTGTTTTGTCATAATATTCCTCCGATTGTTGCTTATGGTCATGTTCCTTTCCTTGCTAAACATTTCTGTTGAAACGAGTGCCCGGTGGTAATCGTTCCGTTTTTCTGCATGGAATAATTGGAATCATGATCGGCTGTCCGGGCCAAAACGGCTGCCGTTGGCTGGGCGGGCGCAGCCAGGGATTTCTTTCTCATCCGATCATCCCCCATTTGCACGATCAGCGCCGGGATGGTTTTGAAGATGATTTTGAGATCGAGCCAGATGGTTTTGGTCTGCTCATACTTGATGTCTAATTCGACCATCTCCACGAAAGTAGTCCGGTTTTTCCCACTGACCTGCCAAAGGCCGGTAAGTCCGGGCACCGCCTTGAACCGCTCTTTCTGCCACGGATGGTATTTCTCATATTCGTAAGGCAGGCAAGGCCGCGGCCCGACCAAACTCATTTCGCCAAGAAGCACATTGATCAACTGCGGCAACTCATCCAACCCGGATGAACGAAGAATTGAACCAAAAGGTATCACCCGCGGATCGCCTTCCGCGTCCACTTTTATCATCGGTGCGTTCGCCTCCAACAGTTCGCTTAGATGTCCCTCATGAATCGCCGTGTCGGCCCCAACGGCCATGGTTCGAAACTTGAAGCACATGAATCGTCGGCCCAGGTAACCAACCCGCTCCTGCTTGAACAAGACCGGGCCCGGCGAAACAATCCAGATCAACATCGCTATCACCGACATTATCGGAAGCAGCAACGGGAGCGCTAATAGGATCAGGGCAATATCCAACGTGCGCTTCCAGACGCATGTCGTAACACGGTCGGGAGAGAACGGTCCCCTTGAATTACTCTCAGCGAGAGGGGAGTTCATAAAAGAGAAGCCCAAGTATGATTTGATGCAAAAACCATGCGGGAAATCAGAACATGCCCAAACGAAAATCCGGCAATCGGACTGGTGCCCGACGCGCACAGCATGCGAGAATTTTCAATAACAACTATACGACACATAACTATGTATTTCACCAGGCGGAGGCCCAACTCCCGATCAACAGGAAAGCTCCGCACTTGCAGGCGTGGGAATATTCCCGCCTGACTTCACTTTTTCCGTTTCCCCCGGCAACCAGGCCGGAAGATTTTGTTTTTTGTGGCAGTTTCAAACTGAACCTGCAACACGGCTTAATGCGCGAACGCTAGAATCGGCGCGCGATCCGCCACGGTGTTTCTTTCTAAAACAACTGACCCCCGATCCACCTCCACCGGAGTGGGACGACCCAAAATATCGAGCAACACCTGCACCCGTTGTCGGGCCGGTAAAACGCGCAGGACAAAAGCGCGCATGCCCGCAAAAGCTCCGTCACCGACTACCACTTCGTCACCCGGTGAAAGGCAGTCGTTTAGCGTCAGGGGCGACTCCGCCTCGAAACATTCCTGCAACTCGCCGATCACCGAATCCTCCACGGTGGGAATCCGGTTTCCAAAATGCACCAGGCTGCTGATCCCATTGGTGCGCTGAATCTCGTTCAGCTTCTCCTCAATGGCGCAGCGGACAAAGATGTAACCGGGAAACAACGGTTCAATGACCCGCACCACCCCCCGCCGGGTTGCGCGTTCAATCCGCAACTGCGGATGAAACACTTCCAGATTCAAACACTTCCGCACATTCGCGGCGGCGATGTGCTCATGCTTCGGCTTGGTCCGAGCGCAGTACCAGGCTAGAGGTTCAAAGGACATGGCTTGAATTCTGATTTAGCTCCGTTACAGCCACATGGCAGCCGGATAAAAACTCGCCCGCATCATGGGCCTTCCGATGCCGCTCGACGTGCGACGGCTTTTCAAAACTGCTAAACATAAATTGCTCTGTCACTGTCATCTCATGTATGTCTTGCAACTTCGGCATACTCGCGTTTTACCGCATGATTTTGCTGCCGATTGACGATGTACATTCACGCACTCGTGATTTAATTAAGCAAGGATCCGCGCGTTAAACGATTACGGAAGGCGTTCCGTAAAATGCCCGATGAGTCAAAAAGTAATTGCCCATGGAAACGATGTTTTGGGGACTGAGTATTGCAAAAATGGTTCGGGAGGAGTGGAAAAGCGAGCGACCAAGGCCAGCATTCTCTTACACTTATTGCTGGAAGGTTGTTGGATGCATTTCAACGCGGAACGGGTCGCGTGCGAGATCGGTCGTTGTGGTCGTATTGCCGGTTTACTATCCATTGCGAACAAAGAATCCAGAACGAGGAGTGAGAAATGGTCCGCACCTCGCGACCAGATGCTTCTCTGCGGGAGCCGCAGCCGCCCGTTCTCGCCCCCCTTTCCTCCAATTTTGGTCTATTTCAAACCGTATTCCTTTGCCGCGCCGCTGCCGAGTTGTTCGGTGACGAGTTCACGCAAATCCACCGCCGCGCCGGGCGTCACGCCGCTGCCGAGCTTCTGGCCTTCCGCCAGGCTCTTCTCCGCTCCCTCAAGCACCATTGTCGTGTAGAAGCCCAGCGCCATCGGACTGAAAGCAGCGGCGCGGGCCGCGGCGGAAAGCCGGCCGTTGCGCATCGCCAACATCTGCTGGTAAAGGCGACCGGGACTGCTGATGCCGTAGCCCGTCACGGTCATGTCCTTCTCGAAATTCCGGAAGAGCGGGTTGACTTCGAAAATACCTTCGGCATGGATTTCCCGGAGTCCCGGCGTGTCCAAACCCAGATCAATCATTCCGTCCGAACAGATGAGGCGACCGGACTGGATGGTCATCGAATGGGCCCGGTTCGGCAAAGCCCAACCCGTAAGGATGTGCGCGATGGCGCCGGTGTCGAACCGGATCTCCGTGTCCACCAGGTCGTAGCCTTTCACCGCGATCGGTTTCAGCGACGGGAGCTTTTGCGAATAACCGGTCGCGCGCACCTGCACGGGGACAAGGTTGACGATTTTCATCAACGCGTCAGCCATGTGCACCGTCAGAAACGACACCGGCGTGTTCTTTTCCGCATAATCCGGCGAAGCGAAGTAGGGCGGCGTGTGGTTCGGATCCACCACACACAATTTATCGAGCATGTAAAAAACGGCGACCTGGAACGTGCCGTATCGTCCGCTCTGAAAACGCGCTTCCGCCTCCTTGATGCGCGGA